>JBJMGJ010000488.1:0-5173 GCA_045807965.1 Bryobacteraceae bacterium
AATATAAAACTAAACCAAACACATCATATCTATTATACTTAAAAAGGTCACGCCGTCCTCCAGGCTTAGACGTTCACGAGCTTGTACTTTCTCGAGGATCGGGCGGAGTCGTCGGTCTTCGATGACGGGCGTGGCATTCGGAATGGAGAGAGAAGTCATAGAGATTTACTGCCGGTGATGCAAGATGTCGGCGGTCCAGAAAGCGAAAAACAGCAGGCTGACGTAGCCGTTGATGGTAAAAAACGCGGCATTCACGCGCGACAAATCATTCGGTTTAACGAGCCCATGTTCGTACGCGAGCAACGCAACGACCGCTACGATACCAACTATGCTGAGGCTGCCCAAGCCGAACGCAAACACCAGGAACAAAAGACAAGCGATCATTCCGACGTGCAGTGCCCGGGCGATCAGGAGTGCGTTCTTTACGCCAAATCGCCGGGGAATGCTGCAGAGCCCTTCAGTGCAGTCGAACTCGAAATCCTGGCAGGCGTAGATAATATCGAAACCGGCCGTCCAGAACGTAACCGCAACCGTCAACCAGAGAATGCGCGGGTCCAGTGTGCCCCGCATGGCAATCCATGCCGCCGCAGGAGCAATTCCCAGGGCAAGCCCAAGCCATAGGTGGGCAAACATCGTGAAACGCTTCGTATACGAGTAGATGAAAACGATCGCAAGCGCAACGGGTGCGAGCGCCAGGCACAAGCGCCCGAGTTGTTGGGAGGCCCAGAAGAACACGAGCGTTGAAATGAGGGTGAACACCCAGGCAAATCGCACCGTTAGCAGACCGGCCGGAAGCGCGCGCGAGGCCGTTCTTTTGTTTCGCCGGTCGATATCCGCATCCAGGATGCGATTGAACGTCATGGCAGCCGAGCGCGCCGAGACCATCGCGACAACGATCCAGAAGAGTCGCCAGGCTAGACCCTCCGTCTGGAAATGGCTTTCACGCCACGCCAGCATAGCTCCCGTCAACGCGAATGGCAGCGCGAACACGGAGTGCTCGAACTTAATCATTTCGAGTGTGAGGCGCAGACGTCGCCAGAAGCTGCTCATAACGGAGGGGACGTTACCATTTTAGGAGATGCTTACCGCGAGGCGCTTGCGCTAGACAATGAACACCAGGCAATTGCAACACCTCCTTGAGGGTGTGCGAGACAGAGAGGTCCCCGTCGATGAGGCGCTCAAGAACCTCCGTGACCTGCCATTTGAGGATTTGGGCTTTGCCAAGGTCGATCACCACCGGGCCGTGCGGCACGGCATGCCGGAGGTCGTTCTGGGGCAGGGAAAAGAGCCCTGGCAGGTTGCGGAGATCGCCCAGGCGCTCCTGGCGAAATCGTCAAACCTGCTTGTGACGCGTGCAACTCCTGAAATGGCGGATCGAGTGAAGGCGATTGCTCCGGATACCGAGCATTTCCCCGCATCGCGCGTAGTGCGCGTCTGGAGAGACCGCTCAATTGTTGGCAAGGGAAAGATTGCCGCTCTCTGCGCAGGCACCAGCGACATTCCGGTTTTGGAAGAAGCGCGATTGACCGCGGAGACGATGGGCAACGAGGTCGAAGTGATCTCCGACATTGGTGTAGCAGGAATCCATCGTCTTCTCGATCAGCGTCACCGACTCCGCGACATTCGGGTCGCCATCGTTTGCGCGGGCATGGAAGGCGCGCTGCCGAGCGTTGTCGGCGGTCTCGTCTCATGTCCTGTGATCGCCGTGCCAACCAGTGTGGGTTACGGTGCAAGCTTCAATGGACTTGCTGCTCTGCTGGGAATGTTAAACAGTTGCGCCAGTAACGTGACAGTAGTGAATATCGATAACGGCTTTGGGGCCGGATACGTGGCGAGCTTGATCAACCGGGCCTAAGCCGCCACGCGATCCAGCAGCATCATTCGGTCTACTCTGTGCCCGATGACCAGCCGCTCCGGAATTCCGGATACAGAGTGAGTCCGCCACATGCGTAGAGAGTCTGCCCTGTGATGTAGGAAGCCGCATCGGAAGCAAGAAACAGGAACACGTTCGAGATTTCTTCAACGGTGCCGGCCCGGCCCATCGGAATGTGGCTTTCGACGCCGGCCCTCGCCTTTGGATCGTTGATCCAGGCGCTGTTGATGGGAGTGACGATGGCGCCCGGACCCACCGAATTGACCCGGATGCCGCGGTCCGCGTATTCGAGCGCCAGCGTTCGAGTCATGTTCTCCAGACCACCTTTGCTCACCGAGTAAGGAAGGTAAGTGGGCTTCGGGATGGTTTCGTGGACACTCGAATTGTTGACGATCACACCGCCTCCAGGCCGAGACAGGAACTGCCGAATGGCTTGGCGGGCACAATTGAAGGCGCCTCGAAGGTTCGTGCCGATGATGCGATCGAACTCTTGCATTTCCAGTTCTTCGCTCGGCACGGCCTTCTGAATACCCGAATTATTGATCAGAATGTTCAGATCGCCGAACTGTCCGAGAACTTTCTCGAACATCGAGTTAACCTGGTCTTCTTTCGCGACATCGGCTTTCACCGTCATCACGTCGACCTTGGCGCCGGCTTTCCTCGCCGCCTCTTCTGCTCTTTGTTTCACCGACTCCGCACGCTCTTGCCCGCTGTGATAATTGATGGCGACGGATGCTCCCTCGGCTGCGAAATGGATTGCGATGCCCTCGCCGATGCCGGAAGACGCGCCTGTTACCAAAACTTTCTTGCCCGTAAGTCTAGCCACAATTCCCTCTTTTCGAATGTTTGTGCCCGCGAGCAGCTGACAATAGTGCGCGTCCAGGTAAACTTACTGAGCGTCTTGGATCAGCCGATACTGCAAGAGGCACCGCTGCTCATTGTATCCGGAGCCGTGACTATCTGTTTCGCGCTGAAGAGTTCGAGCCATTCCGCAGTTCGATGACAGTCACTTCCGGAGGGCAGTTGTAGCGGATAGGAAGCGCGGAGCAACCGACGCCCGCGCTGGTGTATGCCTGCATCGATCCATGCCGCCAAGGACCATAGGCATATTCTTTGGGACAACTGGCGTTATTTCGCAGCGCTCCCACCACCGGAAGGCGAATCTGGCCCGCGTGAGTATGCCCGCAGAGATAAAGATCGATTCCAAGCTCCGAGGCCTGCTGATAGAGTTCCGGCGTATGTGAAAGCAGGACCTTGAATTCCTGCGCGGGCACATTCGCAAGAGAGCCGGGCAGATCGTCGCATTTGTAATCGAATGGATCATCAATGCCCACAATCCAAATCGATTCGTTTCCGCGCCGGATCTCGACCGAGTCGTTGATGAGCATGCGTAACCCGATGTCACTCAGAGCAAACGCGATCTCTGAAATGTCGTGATTGCCGAGAATCGAGAAGACGCCGTCCCTTCGCGTGAGATACGGAAGAAGCTTTCGTATCTCCGGATAAATGGCATCGCAAGGACCGTGATCTTCGAACCGATAGTCGCCGGTTATCAGGCAAACGTCCGCGTCTACGTTTGCGAGAAGTTCCTGAATCTTTTCGGTCAGGAGAGGCCTTCCGTCGATATGCAGATCCGAGACATGCAGGATCTTGTAACCGTCAAACGACGAGGGCAGGCGCTCCGACCACATTTCCAATCGTCGGACAACGGGCTGCAGAGCGTTCTGGAGACCGCGGTTATAGAGTCCAGTCATCTGGAGCCCAAATTTCAGGAGCGGACGGATCCAGATTTTCTCGTGGCGAAAAAGCAGGGACTTATTGCGAAGTTTCCTGCCAGTGGTTTCAAACTGTTTCTCCCTTGCGATGCGCGGTTTCAGGCGTTCCGCAAGGGACTGTTCTTCAATGGTTTGCACGAAACGGATAAAACGATTATCGCAGCCTGAGAGCTCTCACGCGCCTTCTGGTGTCTCTTCGCTTTCCCACCGCAGGAACACTGCGCCTAAGGGCGGAACGTCAATAGCAACAGAATAATGACGGCCGTGTAAAGCGAACGGGCTCGTGACAACTCCGCCCCAATTGCCTTTCCCGGTTCCTCCATAGGACAGGCCGTCAGAGTTGAAGATTTCGCGCCAAAAACCCCGACGTGGAACTCCAATACGGTATCCAGTGCGGGGTGCCGGGCTGAAATTGCAAATCACTGCGACTACCTGGTCCGCTGAGCCGCCCTTTCGCAAATAGCTGATAATATTTCGCTCTTCATCATGGAAATCAATCCACTCGAAACTCGTTGGATTGTACTCACCGTGGTGTAGCGCTGCTTCCGACCGATAAAGCTGGTTTAAATCTCCCAGCAGGAGCCGTAGGCCCGAGTGGTTCGGGAACTGAAGCAGCGCCCAATCCAGGCTGCTCTCGTGATTCCACTCCGCCCACTGTCCGAACTCTCCGCCCATAAATATAAGCTTTTTCCCAGGCTGGGAATACATATAGGAGAACAAGACGCGCAGGTTCGCGAACTTTTGCCAATTGTCACCCGGCATCTTATTCAGCAACGAGCCCTTGCCGTAGACGACTTCGTCATGCGACAGCGGCAGGATGAAGTTCTCGTTGAATGCGTAAACCATCCGGAATGTCAGCTCGCCGTGATGCCATTTGCGGTAGGCAGGGTCAAACGATAGATAGCGCAGCGTGTCGTGCATCCACCCCATGTCCCACTTGAAGCCGAACCCAAGGCCGCCCGCAAAAGTGGGTCGCGAGACTAAGGGCCAGGCGGTCGATTCCTCTGCAACCGTTTGTACGTCGGGGTGAGAGCGATAGACGATCTCATTCATCGAACGGAGGAATGCGATCGCGTCGTAGTTCTCGCGTCCGCCGTTCTCGTTGGGAATCCATTCGCCTTCCCTGCGAGAGTAATCGAGGTAGAGCATCGAAGCGACTGCATCGACGCGCAGCGCATCAACGTGGTACTTATCGAGCCAGAAGACAGCGCTGCTCGTCAGGAAGCTCCGTACCTCTTTGCGGCTGTAATCAAAAATAAAGCTGTTCCAATCCGGGTGAATCCCTCGCCTCGGATCCGCCGGTTCGTATTCATGTTTTCCGTCGAAAAAGCCGAGGCCGAACTCATCGTTGGGAAAGTGCGACGGTACCCAGTCCAGGATGACGCCGATTCCATTCTGATGAAATCGATCGATCAGATACATGAAATCCTGCGGCGACCCAAAACGGCTGGTCGGAGAGAAAAATCCGGTTGTCTGGTACCCCCATGAACCGTAGAACGGATGTTCCATGACGGGCAAAAACTCG
>JBJMGJ010000489.1:0-9702 GCA_045807965.1 Bryobacteraceae bacterium
AAAAACATAAACTAAGAACAACCGAAATAAACACATTCCCAACAACAATAAATTCCCATATTACAGTAATAAATTAAAACCCGGATGTTCCGCTCCGATTCAAGCGGATTCAACACAAATTTCTCTGGTGCAACCGATTCGTCCTCTTCGGGAGGGTTCTCTTCATCGGAGGACTGAGCCGAGGAAGATTGATTCGGCAGCGGCTTCGCAGTGTCTTCCGTCTTTGGCTTCTGCTGCGCTGGTGCCTGGCAGAAAGAAAAAGAGGAAATTGAGGCGAAGAGACAGGCGGCCAGAAAGGTGCGTGTCACAATTGAATTATAGCTGCACATGGAACTTCGTGAGAAAGTTGCGCAGCTTCCTACCCAGCCCGGTGTTTACCTCTATAAAGACGGCGAGGGCAAAGTCCTCTACGTTGGCAAGGCCAAGAGTCTTCGCAGCCGAGTAAGGAGTTACTTCAACGAAGATCGGCTGGCAGAAGCGAAAACAGGTACTCTGATTGCCGAAGCTCGCGAGATCGACTACATACAGGTCGATAACAACAAGGAAGCCTTAGCACTAGAAAACAACCTGATCAAGCAGTACAAGCCCCGCTTTAATATTCTCCTGCGGGATGACAAGACTTACCCCTACGTCAAACTCACGAACGAAAAGTATCCGCGCGTGAACGTGACTCGCCGCATCCTGAAGGACGGCGGGACCTATTATGGGCCCTATTTCCCGGGTAATCTGGCGCACCGCCTGGTTCATTTCATTCACCGGCATTTCAAGGTTCCATCCTGCAAAATTGATTTTTCGCGCCGGCACACCCATCCCTGCCTGCAGTACCACATTCATCGCTGCCTGGGGCCCTGCGTGACGGGGTTGACCACGGATGCGGCTTACGCGAATGCCGTGAAGGATGTTCGGTTGTTTCTCGAAGGGCGTCACCGCGATCTTGCTGATGAGCTGGAAAACCGGATGCGCGAAGCCGCCGAAGACATGCGTTTCGAGGAAGCTGCCAACCTGCGAAATCTTGCGGCCACAGTTCGCGAGATGGAGCAGAAGCAGAAGATGGCCGCGGCGCAGGGCGAAGACATCGATATCTTTGCCTACCATGCCGAGCCGCCGCTGGTTGCCGTCAACCTGTTCCATATGAGAAACGGCAAGGTTCTCGACCGGCGAGACTTCTATTGGGAGGATCAGCCGGAATTTAACGCGAGCGAATTGGTCGGGGCGCTCCTGAAACAGGTTTACCTGAACAGCAAATACATTCCGGGCTTGATCCATGTTCCCGCCGATTTCGAAGATCGGGAAGAGCTCGAAGAGTTCTTGTCAGAACTGCGAGGCCGCAAGGTGGAAATTGCCACTCCACAGCGCGGAGCGAAGAAAGCGCTGCTCGATCTGGTCGCGATGAATGCGAAGAATAGCTTCGACCAGCGTTTCCGCACGTTGAAGCCGTCCTCGAAGGCAATTGGAGAAGCTCTTCAGGATGCCTTGAATCTGCCGCAGGCGCCACGCCGGATCGAGTGCTTTGATATCTCGCACATCCAGGGAACCGACAAAGTGGCGAGTATGGTGGTTTGGGAAGACGGCAAGATGAAGAAATCCGATTACCGGAAGTTCATCATCAGGACCGTTGTGGGGAATGATGATTTCGCTTCCATGCGCGAGGTCATCACGCGTCGTTACTCGAGATTGCAGGAAGAAAAGAAAACGTTCCCGGGGTTGATTTTGGTGGACGGCGGCCTGGGTCAGTTGCATGCCGCGGCCAATGCGTTGGAGGAGATCGGAGTTACGCTTCAACCGCTCGCGTCCATCGCCAAACGGGAAGAGTGGATCTACGTCTACGGCCAGGAGGAAGACCCGATTATCCTCGACAAGTTCTCGCCCATCCTCCATCTCGTCCAGACCATACGGGACGAAGCGCACCGATTCGCCGTCACTTTCCACCGGACCCGACGCAATGCCCAGCGCCTTACTTCGGAACTGCATAACGTTCCCGGAATCGGCGCAAAGACAGTAGAAAAGTTGCTGAAGACGTTTGGCAGCTTGGAACAGGTAAGGCAAGCGAGCGAAAAAGACCTGGCCGCTGTCATTGGCAAATCGACAACCGCCAAATTACGCGCCTACTTCGCAAACGACAAGACGCAGTCCCCTCTTGTCCAGATCGCGCCTCCTCCGCCGCCCGTCTCACAACCCGCGGAGGAGCCGGTAAGCGAGCACATCGGGTAGTTTCGCCTGTCTGATTTCCCGACCTGTTTCTTCCACCGCATATTCAACTCGCCTGTACGCGACCGTTCGCTGTTCCGGATTGTAGATGACGTACGCCGCTCGCGGGTCTCCGTCGCGAGGCTGACCCACCGAACCAGGGTTGATGAGGTACGAGTTTTCAAGCTGGAGCTCGACAATCCGTTCGGTCTGATTTTTCTCGACCGCTGGTAGCATTCCGAGTTGTCCAGACTGAAGGTAAAACCCGCCCTGCACGTGCGTGTGGCCGAAAAACGTAACGCCCTTCTCCGGTTGACGCAACGAATCGCCCGCTTCTCGAGCACTCAAGATGTATTCGTCTTCGTCCAGCGGAGAGCCGTGACACAACTGGAACGAATCTAGCGGCACGGGACCCCTCGGCAGACCGTGCAGGTAAGCGACTTCCTCAGCCAAGAGCTGTTTTCTGGTCCAGATAGCTGCCGCCTGCGCAACGTCGTTGAACCAGTCGAGGCCCTCCAGCCCGGCAACGACTTTATCGTGGTTTCCACGAATGACCGCCGCGCAGTTCTGACGTGTCCACTGCAACACCTCGCGCGGGCGCGGGTTGTACCCCACGATATCGCCGCAACAGAGTACCTGATCATACTGGTTTTCCGCATCTTTGAGCACGGACTGCAGCGCCTGCCAGTTAGCGTGAAGGTCGCTCAGGACCAAAAATTTCACAAGCGTATTGTACCGGTCTTGGTTTCCACGCGAGGCTCGGTCGGTCCGTTCACTCCAGACGTTTTCGCTTCGTCCAGTAAAATGCAAGACAATGTCATTAGTTGTGATCGGATCTGTTGCGTACGACGCGATTCAGACTCCGCACGGTAAACGCGAACGAGCTCTCGGTGGCTCGTGTACTTACATTGCGCTCAGCGCAAGTTATTTCATTCAGCCCTCCATCGTGGGAGTTGTTGGCGATGATTTCGCAAGTGAAGATCGAGAACTATTAGCGAGCAAGAAAGTTGACCTCGAAGGATTGGAACAGGTCCCCGGGAAAACGTTCTTTTGGTCTGGTGTCTACTCGGACGACATGAACGATCGCACGACACTTCAGACCGATCTCAACGTCTTCGCTGACTTTGACCCTAAGCTGCCTGCGTCGTATGCCGCTAAACCGTATCTTTTCCTGGGGAACATACAACCTACCCTTCAGCGGGGAGTGCAGGGCCAGATGAAAACGGCACGCTTCGTGGGCGGCGACACCATGAATCTTTGGATCTCCCAGACACGCGATGCATTACTGGAGACCATCAAGACCTGGGATTTCCTACTCATCAACGACGGCGAAGCCCGAATGCTCGCCGGTGAGAGCAACCTGAGGAAGGCGGCGAAGAAGATCCTGGATATGGGCCCAAGTACGCTGGTGATCAAACGCGGCGAGTATGGCGCTATGCTGTTCCGGAACGATACTCTGTTCATGGTGCCCGGCTACCTGTTAGAGGATGTGTTTGATCCCACAGGTGCGGGTGATTGCTTCGCCGGGGGCTTTGTCGGTTATCTTGCCGAGCGTGGATTCGACCTTCGAAACGGCAATATCGATGTGCATGATCTTCATCGCGCGGTGATCTATGGCTCCGTCATGGGAAGCTTCTGTTGCGAAGAGTTCGGAGTCGAGCGCTTCCGAACGCTTACGCGGAGTGAAATCGACGCCCGCTTCGACGAGTTCCGCCGCTTTACCGCATTCTGAGCGCGCAAGCGTAGCGGAGTTGAGCTGCGTGATCGTTTCGCTCGCCACGCTGATCACACTTTGTGCGTGGTGGCTGTTTCGCCACGATTACCTGCTCTATTACGGCGACGCGCAAGCGCATCTCAACATCAGCAGGAGCATCCTCGATTCGAGAACGCCCGGCTACGACCAGTTCGGAACCGTTTGGCTGCCTCTGCTTCATCTCATCTGTCTTCCTTTCATCGAAAATGACTGGCTCTGGTCCACGGGACTGGCTGGAACGGTACCCGTGGCCCTTTGCTTCGTTGTCGCCGGCACATTCTTCTATCTCGCGGCGCGCGAGGTCTTCGGATCTCGTGCCGCCGCCGCAGTCTCATTAGCCTGCTTCGCCGTCAATCCGAACGTTCTCTATTTGTCTGCTATCCCGATGACAGAAACGCTGTTTCTCGCCGGGCTGGCGATGTTTCTGTTTGCGTCCTGCCGATTTGCTGAAACCCGCCGGCTGCGGTGGATTGCCGTTGCTGTTCTGGCATGCTGGCTAACTTGCCTGACAAGGTACGACGGTTGGTTTTTAGTCCCATTCGCCGCAGTCTGGATCACGTTTTTGTCGAAGAGACGAATGCTGACTTTTGTCCTCTTTTGCCTTGCAGCCGGAGTTGTCCCGCTCTACTGGCTCGCGCATAACTGGTGGGAAACCGCCAATGCTCTCGATTTCTATAACGGGCCCTATTCGCCGCGGGCAATTCAAGGCGGAAAGCCTTATCCGGGTTACCAAAACCTCGGGGCAGCGATAACGTACTACTTCACGGCTGGCCGGTCATGTTCCGGTTGGGCGTTACTTTGCCTTGGACTCTTTGGGACGGCATGCGTGTGGAGGACGAAAGCCCGCGTTCCTGTGCTATTTCTCCTTCTCACACCGCTCTTCTACGTGGTCAGCATGTATTCGTCGGGCGGGTCGCCGATCTATGTCCCGGAGCTCTGGCCGTACAGCTACTACAACACCCGCTATGGCATTGCCGTTGTTGCATTTGCCGCGTTTGCGGCCGGTGGGCTCGTTCAACGCTTGCCCACACGCTGGAAGAAAACGGCTGTTGCCATTCCGGGTCTGGCCATTTTCCCCTGGCTTTGGCATCCCACAATCGAGAATGTCATTTGCTGGAAAGAGTCGGAGGTGAATAGCCGCGCCCGCCGCGAGTGGACTAAGCCGGCGGCCGACTATATGGCCGCGAATTACCGGCGAGGGCAGGGAATTACCGCCGCTTTCGGCGATCTTACCGGGATTTTCTGCAGAGCTCAAATCCCTCTGAAAGAGGTTCTCCATGAGGGAAACGGCCCTGAGTGGCTGGCAACAAAGGCACGGCCAGACATTTTGCACGAGAATGTTTGGCTCGCCTCGATGGCCGAAAACGAAAAACCAGCTCAAGTCTACCGATTGGTGAAGGCTTTGCCCGACCCTCTCAAGCCTGTCGTGCGAATCTACCAACGAAGCTATTGATTGCATGAAGATCCCTTTTACCAAGCTTCACGGCGCCGAAAACGACTTCATCCTCACCTGGGGAGACGAGGTTCCCGAGAGCGACTTCCCGGAGATAGCCCGCCGAATCTGCGCAAGAACGACCGGCATCGGAGCCGACGGATGGATGCTGGTGTGGGCGCAAGACGGCGGTCTGCGCACCCGGTTGTTCAACTCCGATGGCAGCGAGCCGGAAATCTCCGGCAATGGGACGCGCTGTGCGGCCGCCTTCGGACTGTGGTACAAAGCCGTGCTGCCACCTGAGATCACGGTCACGACTGCCGCCGGTAGGAAAAATCTGCGGCTGCTTTCCCGGGGCGGGCTCGACTTCATCTTCGAAATGGATATGGGATCTCCGCGCCTGGAAGAATTACGGGCGACTATCAACTTGGCCGGCCAGGACTTCGATGCCACTATTCTCGATGTCGGCAACCCGCAATGTGACCTTTTCGTCGATAAGATCCCCATGGACTGGCTCATTGCGGCCCGGGAAGCGGAGGCTCACCCCAGGTTTCCCAAGAGAACAAACGTGGCTTTTGTACAAGTCGTCGATCGGCATACGTTGGACGTCGTTTTCTATGAGCGGGGGGCGGGCGAAACCCGTAGCTCTGGAACCGGGTCAACCGGTGCGGGCGTCGCTGCTATTCTCAGGAAAGAAGTTGACAGTCCTGTCGAGATAAAAACGCCCGCGGGCACTCTACAACTGCGCTGGGATGACAGTGTGTTTCTCACTGGACCAGCCGAAATCATCGGTGAAGGCAAATTTTTCCTTGATCTCTGAGACTACAAATCAGGCTGTGACCCAACAATCCTCGGCTGCGGACGAGCTGAAGGAACGCATCTCCAAAAAGAAGGCCCGAGTCGGTGTGCTGGGCCTGGGTTACGTTGGCTTACCTCTCGCTGTCGAGTTCGCTCACGCCGGCTTCGAAGTAGTCGGGATCGATGTCCAGCAATCGAAAGTTGAGCAATTCAATAACGGCCACTCTTACGTCAAGGACGTGAAGGATGACGTCTTTGCGCCACTCGTGAAAAGTGGCAAGTTGCGGGCGACTTCTGATTTTTCTGTCATTCGAGAACTGGACACTATCGATATTTGCGTACCGACTCCGTTACGCAAGACAAAAGATCCCGATATGAGCTTCGTCGTCGCCGCGACCGAGGCGATTGCGCAACATATCCATCCCGGACTCCTCGTCATGTTGGAATCGACGACTTATCCGGGCACGACAGACGAACTAGTGCTCCCAAAACTGCGAAGCAGCGGGCTCACCGTGGGCGAGGATTTCTTCCTGTGTTTCTCGCCGGAGCGCGTCGACCCGGGAAATCCCAAGTTCCAAACAGCGAATATCCCAAAAGTGGTCGGCGGCATCACGCCTGCTTGCACCGCGCTGGGAGCTCTGTTCTATCAGCAGGCTCTCGACACGGTAGTCCCAGTTAGCTCGACTCGGGTTGCCGAGATGGTGAAGCTGCTTGAGAACACCTTCCGGATGATCAACATCGGGCTCGTGAACGAATTAGCGGTCATGTGCGACCGGATGAACATCGATGTCTGGGAAGTTATCGATGCGGCGGCGACGAAGCCGTTCGGTTTCATGCCCTTTTATCCGGGGCCTGGCTTGGGAGGGCACTGCATCCCGATCGACCCCTTCTATCTTTCCTGGAAGAGCAAAGAAGCGGGCATTGAGGCCCGGTTCATCGAACTGGCGGGCTATATCAACGGCCGGATGCCCGAATTCGTTGTTGAAAAGGTCCAAAAGGCTCTCAACGATGCTTCCAAATCGGTGCGGGGATCGCATATCCACATCGTTGGAACTGCTTACAAGAAGAACATCGACGATGTGCGGGAATCTCCCGCGCTCGATATCATTCTTCTTCTGCAACGCCTAGGCGCAACGGTGACTTTTTCGGATCCGTTCATTGAGAAAATCGCCATCAACGGAGAGGATTTGCGGTCCCAGGATCTTCTCTCGTCTGTAGATAGCGCGGATTGCGTCGTCATCGTGACCGATCATTCCGGAGTTGATTATTCCGCCATCGTAGAACGATGCAAGCGGATTGTCGATACACGGAACGCTCTGCGTGGAATCAACTCGGAGAAAATAGTTCGGCTTTAGCCCAGGCCTTCGGAGAAGGGCGACCTCTCCGAAGACCGCTGAGCTACCGAGAAACTCTGGCGGAGACTTTAGTCCCGCTTTGACATCTGTTTCTCGCCCTTGTTCAGGTCCTTCACCATCTCTAAATGGTGCTGCAGAATCGGAACTGTACTGGACGCGAAAGCTTTCACGTTGGGATCGCTTCCGTTCTGCGCCTCCTCCGTGAACTCCCGAACATCGGTTTGATGGTCCTTTAGTTGATCTTTGATGTAAGCTTTGTCGAAGTCCTCACCGGAGAGCTTCGAGAGCTTATCAATGCGCGACTGATGTTTGGAATCGAGCGAACCGGGGATCTGGATGTTACTCTTTGCCGCGGCCTGTTTTAACTGATCGTTGGCTTTTGTATGGTCATCCACCATTTTCTGCGCGAAGTCTTTGACCTTGGGGTCAGAGGCCTTCTGAGCCGCCACTTTCCCGAGCTCAACTTCGGTCAATCCCCCTAAAGCCGCATCTTTTACAAACTTCTTGTCGTCGACTTTAGATGACGTGTTGCCGGTTCCCGGACCCATGGTGCTGTCCGGTGTTTGCATACCAGGCGTTTGCGTAGCAGGCGTTTGCTGCGTGGGACTCTGTGTTTGGGGTGAACCCGTGCTCTGAGTTTGAGCCACGGCGCCAGTCGTGGCCAGGAGTGCCGCCGCGAACACCGTGGATAGAAACTTTGTTCGCTTCATCTATTGTTATCCCTCCTCTGCACATTGGACTTTACATAGCGCGGAGGGTTTCACCGGCGTCTACTGCAAACGTCCGCGGGTTACTACGGGCGAATGTTCATTCAAGGGCAAACGCCACATAGAATCCCCCTCCAGTATTGGTGTAAGTGAAAGAGGAGAAAGCCTCACCATGGCCGCCCGCGGGTGTAGTCCGACGAGAGCCGGCAACTCGCGTATCGGTTGTTCCGACCACGACATACTGTTTACCGTCTACCGAGTACGTGGCGGGTGTTGCGACGCCTGAGCCCGGGAGCGTACCTTCCCACAGCAACTCTCCACTCCTGCTATGGAACGCCCGAATCTTGCGGTCGTAGTGCGTGGCGGCGATAAACACCAGGCCGCCGGCCGTAATAACAGGGCCGCCGTAGTTTTCGCTTCCCGTAGGGGGCATTCCTTTGGCGATCAACTCTGGATACTCACCTAATGTCACCTTGAAAAGGTATTTACCTGTGTTGAGATCAATGGCGTTCAGGGTGCCCCAAGGCGGCTTGACGGCTGGGTATCCTTCTGGATCTTCAAATTTCTGGTAACCCGTAAACACGTATTCCGTTTCGGCGGGTGAGCCAACGGATTGGGGGTTTGCCGGGCGTTCTGGAGTTGGTGCTCTCCCTTCCGGTGGCGGCGGTGGAAGTGGCGCGTTCGAACTCGGATCCGTCTTCAAGAAACTGATTAGCTGCGCGGTCTGCTGGTCTGTAATCGAGGGGAACGCCGGCATCCGGCGACGGCCGGTGTGAATGATGTCCGCGATCTGAGCGTCGGTGATGCGATCTGTGATGTTAACGAGCGACGGGAAGTCCGGCGGTGATCCCGCGCGGTTTTGCCCATGACAGGTCCCGCATTGGCCCTGATAAATATCTGCTCCGGCGCTGAGGCCCGACCGTCGCTTTTGCAGTCCGCCGAACCACGGCGAATCGCTCGCGTTCACGTAAAGCACTCCCGTGTTCGGGTCGACACCGGCTCCTCCCCATTCGCCTCCGCCATCGAACCCCGGGAATATGACGGTGCGGCGTTCTACTTCGAGCGGGGTGAATTGTCCTTGGCTGCGTAGTTTCCTGAACTCGGCCACAGCCCAGGCATGTGCCTCGGGAGTCCGCACCGTCAACATATCTTCGGTAAGTTTCTGACGCGCAAACGGCTCAATTCCAACAGAGTATGGCTGCGTCTTGGCGGCTATTTCGCCCGGAACATCACTGGGCAGCGCCGGACGTTCCTCGATGGGAAAGAGCGGGGTTCCATTCGTCCGATCGAAGACGAAGAGAAAGCCCTGTTTGCTGATCTGCGCTACCGCGTCTACCTTTCTGCCCTTGTATTTCACGGTCACAAGCACAGGGTGAGCGGGAAAATCACGATCCCAGATGTCGTGATGAACACCTTGAAAATGCCAGAGGAGTTTTCCCGTGCTCGCGTCGAGAGCGAGCAGGCAGTTTG
>JBJMGJ010000490.1:0-3937 GCA_045807965.1 Bryobacteraceae bacterium
CCACGGAGCCCAGGTGCTCGCGGCGGCGGGAGTCCTGAACGGGAAAACATGTAGTTGTTATCCCGCTGTTTCTCCCGATGTGACAGGATCGGGCGGAATCTTCATCGATCTCGCCATGGACCAAGCGCACACGTGCGGACGTTTAGTCACGGCACCGGCGTGGCCGGCACATCCCGCCTGGCTCGCTCAGTTCCTTCACGTTCTCGGAACGAAGGTTGAACCGTAATTGGTTTTCGTACCTTGGCGCTAAGTTCCTCCGAGTTGCTCCGAAGTCATTCGAATACAATCTGCATGAGTTCTTTTTGGGGGGATGTAGCAGAAATGGTGCGCTTGTTTGGTTGCTTGTCCGTCTTTCTGGGAGCGTCGCTGGCCTTCGGCCAACAATCGAGCCAAACGGCTGCCGCGAATGCCGATTCCGGGTACGAGGAAGAATCCGATGATCTTCTCGAGCCGGCGGCCGTGCAGCTCGATGTGTCGCATGCTTCGCCACTCATTAAGGTTCTCTATCAAGCGACGCGGGAAACAAAGGACGGACCGACCCTCCAACGCCTCGCAGAGACGAAGCATCTGATTGAAACGAACACCGATATCTCGGCCGTGGACCCGCAAGGACGGACGGCGCTCCATTGGGCGGTTTTTGGATCGAGTTACGCAAGCAAGGCCGCGACTCTGGTTGCCTACGAAGTGGTCGCCAGGGCCATGATTGAGCGCGGCGCTGAGATCAACAGGCAGGACATCTACAACAACACGGCTCTTGATTATCTGCTCTATTCGCCAAATTTCGAGATGCAGACGCTGCTGCTCGAGCACGGAGCCACCAGTGGCGTTCTGCCCACTGTCTTCCAATCCCAGACCCAATTGACGCGCGGCGCCCTCAGGCCGGGTCAGACAATAAGCGTTCGACTCGACCTTCCTCTTTACAGCGACCGATCGCGCACAGGCGACCCGATTACTGGCACTGTGACTTACCCACTGTGCGTGAATGGCGAACTCATCGCTTGCAAGGAACGCGAGTTGTTGCTCCCTCCGGGAATCAAGGTGAACGGGACCGTTCTTTTTGCTCAAAAGGCGCCGGACAAGTACTCGCGCCCCCGTCTCGTGCTCGATTTTTCAAATATCGTGCATGGGACTGGTTTATCTACACCACTCTATTCGCGCGTTTTGAATATTGACAATGCACGCGAAACGGTGCGAAACAACGAGATTCTCGGGATCATCCAGCCACACGCTGCTTCAAAGATGTCGATGCTCATGTCGGCAGTGAGCGCTGTCCACCCCGCTGCCAGCTACACCATAAAAGGGGTGCAAGCTGTATACGGGTTATCGATTCGTCGCGAGATTCTTTTCCCGGCTGGAACGGACCTGCAGCTGCAAGTAGTAGGTGCGTCCACATTGAAGGTGAACGAATCGTGGCCCGGCTGGAAACAGTTGCCGGTCACTCCAGAACTAAAGGCGCTGGCAGCAGCGGCGCCCTTGCGCACTCATGCAAAGGATGGAACCTTATCCGATATCACGAACTTGCTGTTCCTGGGATCGCGAGAACAACTGGTGGCCGCTTTCGGTGAGGCAGGTTGGTTCGAGGCAGACGACCTGAATATACGCTCGGGGGCAAAGACGGTGGGCGCGACGATACGCCAGACAGGGTATACGACTGCGCCGGTCTCCACTCTGATGATCAATGGTCAACCGCCGGACTTCGCCTTCCAGAAATCGCTCGACACTTTTGCAAAAAGGCACCATCTGCGTATCTGGAAGCAAACAGGAACTTACAACGGGAAGGAAGTGTGGCTGGGCGCCGCGACTCACGATATTGCCATTTCGAAGGCCCGGGGCGGAACGAAATGGTCTCACCGGATTGATCCTCACATCGACCGCGAGCGTGACTGGGTAGAAACAGATCTCCTCTAAATCGTAACGGCTGTCGCGTACGGGGATATAGAACGCCCGGCCGCTCCCAGGAAGGCGGCGAACGCGACAGGCGATCAGATATTCACTGATGGCAAGATCTCAGTCCTGGAACTCTCAGGAAAGGCGCCGGGCAAATAGCAATTCGGATCTAGTGCTTTGAGCGAAGGTGAGGGCTTACGCCCTCAGCAAACTTTGCACATAAGCGGGTTTCAGGGGGATCTTGCGAGCAACCTTGCCGGTCGCGTCGAGGAAAGCACCGGCAATGGCCGGAGCAGCTAACGCATTTGCGGCCTCAGATCCCTGCCCGTACTTCCCGACCTCTGGGCGGTTGATCATAGTAACTTTAATTTCCGGAAGATCCGCCATGGTCGCGATCGGATAACTGCGCCAGTCGCTCGAGATTACTCCGCTCTGATCGAATCGGAGTTCTTCGAGCAAGGCCATACTGACACCCATCACCGTGCCGCCCTCGATCTGACGTTTCAACTGCGCTGGATTGATGACAATGCCCGGGTCCACGGCAATCGTCATTCGTTCCACCTTGATCGCACCGCTCGTCATGTCAACAGCGATATGCGCCACACAAGCCCAGTAAGTTCCGGACCGCAACATCGCCGCGATACCTTGTCCGCGGCGAATCGTGGGGCTGCCGCTTGAGCGCCCCGCTCGCGCTTCCCATCCCGACTCCTCGCGAGCAGCTTCCAGCACGCCAACGACCCGCTTTTCGCGGGCATGCTGAATTCGGAACTGTATTGGATCGACGCCGGCAAGCGCGGCGGCCTCTGTGATCGCTAGTTCGCGCGGAAAGTTCTGCTGATACTGGCCCGGCGTGCGCATGCTGTGATCACGCAGGCCGATATTCAACGGAGACGACTTCTGTCCAACCTGAAACGTCCCGTAGGCCCGTTCCAAAACCGTCGGCGTTCCGTCATAAATCCAGGGATCGTGCATGGAGTTCGCGACCCCGAAAGCAGAGCCCTTGTCGCCCGGGCCTGGAATCGTGGGCAGTCCGGCAAGGATGGCGCCCACCAGGCGATCATCCTGCATTGCAGGCATGTAGTGATCGATTTCGTATCCGGTCAACTTGCCATCGGCATCGAGGCCGATCTGCACGTCCGAATACGCCGCGGACGATTGCGTCGACCACTGAAGGTCGTCCTGTCGCATCCATTGCACCCGAACAGGCTTGCCGACTGCTTGCGACAAAATCACCGCTTCATCTTCGGCGCCGGCATTGCCGCCGTTGGACCGTCCGTAGTGACCCGGACCTGCGAAGGTGCGCACCACAACGTTGCCGACGGACGTGCTGAGCATGTGCGCAATTCCTGCGCGTAAAGCTTGGGGATTCTGCGTGTGCGTGTACACGTACGCGGTTCCATCCGGACGAACATCGGCGAGCGCCATCGTCGGGCCTATCGGCGCGTGCTTCAGAAACGGAAGCTGGTATGTCGCGGAGAACTTCTTCGGAGAGGACGCTACAGCTGATGCGACATCACCCTTGGAGTTTTTGCTTGTCGCGGGAGGAACAGCTTTCCAATCCGCATCTTCCTTCAGAAACTGAAACAAACGCCCGTCTCCGGGCAAACCCTTCCAGTCACTCCATTTTGTTCCGGCAGCGACCTGCTGCGCGGCTTTGATCGCTTCCCACTCGGTAGGCGCAACCACACCGACCAGGTTGCCTTTGACGATGACCTGGGTATTCGGGAAACGGGCCTTGTCCAGCGTTCCGGCCGAAATCAATTTCGAACCCAGAGTCTTGGGATGCACAACTCGGGCGTGCATCATGCCGGGAAGACGCACGTCGGTAACCCAGGTCTCTTTGGCCGTTACTTTGGAGACGGTCACGGAGTTCGGGAAGGACCTACCGACAATCGTGTATTCGCTGACCGGTTTCAGGGGAGGATCCTCGTCGACTCTAAGACCGCCCATGCTTATCAGGTCACCCTTGACAGGAATGGTGAGGTTCAGTTTCTTGTTCTTGACGAGATCTCCATACGAGACGCTTTTGCCGCCGCCGGAGATGATGCCG
>JBJMGJ010000491.1:0-4380 GCA_045807965.1 Bryobacteraceae bacterium
AATTAAACACGCGCCAGCTAAGTAGTAGCCCGGCGTAGCTGAAGTTTCGCAAACTCCGGCTAACGGCCTCGAACCGTTGGGACGACCAGGCAGGGTCACAGGGCGACGTTCAGGTTACTGGGCGCCGGTATTGGGGTTCAATTGCCCGTCTGGGGTTAGTAGTCACGGATGCGGCGGGCGGAATTTGCGGAAAATACTAAAACTAGCTTTCCCCTGTCGCAAGTTGTGTGACAGATTTCCTCGGATCAGAGTCGAACTTCGGGAGCAGATTCATGGAAACACCGAATGAAGTGATTGTCAGGTATTTGCAGGATTGCGAGGCCGCGGAGCGAAATTTCGAGCATGCTTTGGGCACGTTTGCTGTAACCGGCGAACAGAACGAGGTCAAACGGATGTTCGAAATGGCCACACAGCGCGCGCGGTCTCAACACCAGCGCTTGGAAGCCCGTCTGAGAGAGCTTGGGGCGGAGCCCTCCACGCTAAAGAGCATCCTGGCCCATATATTGGCATTTACGCCTACGTCTGCCCAACTCGGGCACGAGCCCGCCGAGAAAAACACGCAGCACTTGATGGTCTGCATTGCCGCAGCCTCGGCCGAGATGGCCATGTATGAATCCCTCGCAACTGCGGCGCGTTTGGCGGGTGACTCGAAAACAGAGCGCCTCGCCCGCGAGTTGCAGGCGGAAGAAAAGGACGATTACGAGAAATCCTGGAATTTGCTCCGGCCGAGTGCCTTGGCGTCGTTCCAGACCGTCGTCCAGCGCCACGCAAGCGCCTGAACCGGTTGTGCGAGACGAACCCAATTCCGACAGGCTTGGGTTCGCTTCGCAGCTTTAGAACGCCGCCGCTCCGGCTTCGGCCACGGCCTGATCCTGTTTGCCGAGTCCGCCGCTCACTCCAATAGCACCGACGACCTCACTCCCGCGCTTCAATGGGATTCCGCCGGCGAAAATCATCACTTTCCCCCCGTTCGAAGCGTGTATGCCGAAAAACTGATCGCCCGACTGGCTCAATTCCGCGAGTTCCTTCGTTGAAATGTCGAAGGCGCGTGAGGTCCAGGCTTTCTTGATCGAAATATCGACGCTCCCGATCCAGGCTTTATCCATGCGCACGTGCGCCACCAGATTGCCTCCCGAATCCACCACCGCGATATTCATTGGTTGCCCGATTTCTTGAGCCTTCTGTTCAGCAGCGGCAATGATGCGGCGTGCATCCGCGAGTGTGATCATTGATTGACTCCTTTCATTGTTTGTACCCGTTGTAGACGCATCCTGAAACAGAAGTTACGCACCGAATATCGGAGCGTCGTGGACCGGCGCGCATGTCTTGCACTTGACGGGGGCTGAATAGGCATCGCAAATCAACGGACCGACATTACTGTCGGTTATCGCTGTGGTGTGGCGGCACGAGAAAGGCAATGGTCGAGTGCTCGGACGAGTTGCTTCAGTTCACTTGTGCTGAACTTGCCGAGATCTCGCCTAAAATTGCCAATCGAGCTACGTCCGTCTAAGTACATCGAGCAAGTCTTGAGAAGGCGTCGTGTGACCGGCTTGGGCATCCTCCAACTGTAATCTTTTTAGAGGAAGTTGTACGTCCGTAATTTTCCCAACTGTAAAGTTTTGGCATTCTTCAGCACGATTAACTACCCCGCGAAAGAGGATTAGAAATGCCCTTAACGCAGCGTATAGAGATAGCCAGCAATATCGCGAACGTCGCTGTCTGTCGCGCCGACGTTCGGCATCACAGTCTTGGGATTGATCGCTTGTGGATTTTTGATCCACCTCATCATGTTGTCCGGAGTATTCTGGAGCTCCCCGGCCAGATACACTCGGTCGCCAATTCCCGTGAGCGGCGGACCAACCTTGCCGACGGCTCCTGAAATGCCGGGAATCACGTGACAGGTGCCGCAACCGTACCTTCCGATGGCGGCCGCGCCGCGCCCAGGGTCCCCGCCTGTCGTTACCTGGGCAGTACGGAGAGCATCGTTCCGGGATCCGCAGCCAATGCATGTCAGGAGGAATGAAACCACCAGGGCGCTACTTCGCACGGGACGTCCTCACGAGAGAGGTTTGGCTCTCTCTCAGCCACGCCGAGAAGAGATACAATCCAGCGGCAAGATAAACGAGGCTCGCAGGAACCCACATAATCAGTCCACCCACCTGTTGATCCTCCATGGGCGTATAGCCCCAGGCTTCCGTCGTCCGAAGATACGGAGCGTACCAGGGCCGGGAAGAGAATGTGAGCAGCGCTCCTAAAATGCCGGTGTGTACGGCGGTAGTGAAGACATACAGAACGCCCGCCCCGTACGTCCGTCGCCCGTGTGCGTAGAACAATGACCACCAGAAGATCAGCGCGGACAGCAAGAAGCTTAAATGTTGCGCACTGTGTGCGAGTTCGCTCCTCAAAGTCAGGTCAAAGAGGTAAGGGATGTGCCACGCCCAAATCGCCGCAGCGTGAATCCACCAGGCGGAAAACGGATCGGTGAAGAAGGTCCAACTTCGCTGAACGCAGCCTTCTTTGGACCAGCGGCCCAGGCTTCGTCGCCACTCAAATGGCACGGCCCACAAGAAAGTGACAAGCGGCCGTGATATGACCAGAAGCGGCGCCGATACGAGCATCAGGATTTCGTGCTGAGTCATATGGGCGCAGAAGAGTACCTCGCCGAGCGGGTGAAGAGGCGAAACCAGAGCAAGCACCAGGCTCGCCCAACCCAACCAGAAGCAGCTTTGTTGCAGCTTGCTTGCGCCGGACTGCCGCCGTGAGCCTCGCCAGTACAGCACGGCTGACACAAACAGCGGGATCACGACGCCCGGGTCGAACTCCCACGCGGAAAGAAGGTCGTCCGGCTGTAGCGGTCCGCTTGCGTGCGCACAGGCTAATACTGGACAGGTCAGCAGGAAGGCAACCGTGTGCCGGATCCTCATTCACAGGCTCCCAGCACAATGGCCGGAATTGATTGCGCCAGGACGACCATGGCGAACCCTAAACCAAACACAATTCCAGTAAGCGCCATGATGCGCGCACGCGGAACCGGACCTTCTCCCTGGCCGGGCAGTTCGGCGCCAAGCGCCTTCCACTGGGACCAGGCAAGCGCGGCAATACCCAACTCGAGCACTAGTGCCAGTAAGGAAACAAAGTATAGCCACACCTTCACTTGAAAGATGCAGGCCCACGGCGCCAAAGTAAAGTTTGCCTGAAAGCTGAAAAGCCAGACGATTGGTGGGCCCAGATCGGTCGTCCAGAGCAGTAGGTCGCGCCGCGAATCCGTCATTGCTGCGTCTCCATCAGTGTTGGTCCCCAATACACGGCCACGTAGATCGGGATCCAGATGATCACAAGGAAATACCAAACAACGGAATCGACGTGAACACCGAGGCGCACCTTCGGGCTGTGGCGGCCGATGACTACGAGCACAAACAGCACCAGCGTGAAAATCACGTCGCCCATATAGTCATAGGTGTGAACGGCCAAAAAGGTCCAGAGATAGGTGCCGAATGCGTCGGCTTTGTAACTAAAATTGAGCGAATACCAATCCACCACGCGAATGACGAAGAAGATAATCGCCAAAACCAGATTCAACGCCAGACCCTTGATCATGCCGGCGCGGTCGTCCTTCTTCGCAGCTTCGCTCGCCCAGTAGGTTCCGACGCAACTCAGGGCCAGGGGAATGAGCGCGAGCGTAGGCAGTAATCGATGGGGGAACTGATCTCCGGGAGGAGGCCAGACATCGTAGCGCAACCGCACGTACAGATAGGCCGCAATGAGGATACAGAACATCGTTCCCTCAATGGCGGCCAGGAGCAGTTGTCCCCACCACAGGGGAGCCTGGTTTGAAATTTCGTAGGGCGGAAGGTGCGAGACATCGATCGTTTTGGGTTCGGTCATAATCGCACGCTAAGCCTCCTCCCGAACTTCAGAGGCACGCCTCGGCCAGAACCAGCCAAGCAATCCGAAGAACGTGAGTATGGAACCCGAAATGATGTACCAGGGGTTGAAAACTGATCCAACGAAACCGATACTCACCGTGACTGCCGTAATGAACGGCCAGATACTCGATCCCGGCAGTACATACCGGTGATGAGGTTCGGCGTCCATCAGCGTGGTAACCAGAACCTCACGCCGATCCGTCCGCAGCCCGGTGACAAATGCCCGGTCCTCCCGCGGAACCCACATGGGCGTCCGAGCGGTCGCTACGGGTAAATACTCGAAATTGTAGTTCGCGGGCGGGGAACTCGTAGCCCATTCCAGGCTGTCCGCATCCCAAGGGTTGTTACCGGCAACTGACCCGTGTTTGCGGCTGGTAAAGACGTTGGTCAGGAACATTACGCCGCCGATGGCGATGATGAATGCACCGAATGTTGCGAGTTGGCTGATAAAGCC
>JBJMGJ010000492.1:0-6449 GCA_045807965.1 Bryobacteraceae bacterium
CGCGGCTTCAGCCGTTCGTTCGTACCTTCAAACGGCGTGGGAACAGGTTTTGCGCGATGCATCCTGGACCGGCTCGGAGAGGAACGCGGCATCGTCTTCGATCCCGTCAGCCTGACCGAAGATTATGAGATCGGTGTCTACATTCACCGGGCCGGCTATCCCCAAATATTCGTTCCCCTGCGGCACACGGAACAGGACATTGTCGCTACGCGTGAATATTTCCCCAGGCGCATGCGCTCGGCGATCCGGCAGCGGACGCGTTGGGTGACGGGTATCGCACTCCAGAGTTGGGAGCGCGACGGGTGGCGCGGCAGATTGCCTGTGAAGTACTGGTTTTGGCGCGACCGCAAGGGCGTGCTCACGAACCCGTTGGGATTGCTGACGAACATCCTCTTCGTTTACGGCCTGGTTGACTTTGCGCAAAGCGCGGCACATCATCGGCCGTGGGCATTCGCTACCTCGAACCCGTTCATCTTGGGACTCTGTTTCTCGACCATGATTTTGCAGTGCTTACGCCTCGCGCTACGTATGTCGTGTGTCGCCAGGATCTATGGGCTGGTGTTCGCGGTCGGAGTGCCGTTCCGCTCGTTCCACGGTAATCTCATCAACTGTTCGGCTTCCTTCCGAGCCGTTTACAGCTACTGGCACGCGAAGCGGAACCGGCGCCACGTTGCCTGGCTGAAGACCGACCACGCTTATCCCACCAGAACCGCGCTGCCGACGAAACGCCGCGAGCTTCCGGATGTCATCGTCAGTTCTGGCCTCGTCAGCGAGGGAGAACTGGCGACCGTTCACTCACAGATTTCGGCGCAGGATGAACTGGAGGATTTTCTGCTCGCTCACCGCATTGTTTCGGAGGAGGAGTTATGTCACGCGCTGAGCGTGCAATCCGGCCTCCCCGTCACGCGAGTGGACCTTCGAGGGTTGAATCCTCGGCTTGCTCAGAGCCTCCCGGCACGAGCCCAGAAGGAGTTCAATGTCGTTCCTTATCGCATCGAAAACGGCCATTTACTCGTGGCAGGCACCCGCCTGGCGTCCTCCGAAGTACTGGACGAGTTAGGCAAGTTTACTCAGTTGCCCATCGAGTTCCGGCTGGTTACGCGGAAGCATTTCGAAGAGATCCGAAGAGCTCTGGAACCTCAGGATGCTATGGCTCTACTCGCTGTGGATTGAAAAGCTCAATTGGAGATAAATCGACGATCTTCCACTTGCCGTCTTTTTGCACCAGTTTCAATTTAATGTCCGCACTTCGTTGGCTGCTCACGTTCGTGGCGGGTTCGGTTAACGTTAGCCGCCAGGTGACTTCGAGCACTGTCTCCGTTTCGCGGTCATCTTCGTCCGTAATGTCCACTTCGCTTGCCACCTGATACGCCTGCGTCAGGGCAACGAAGTAGTCGCGGAGCTTTCCGTAGTCTTTGAACGACTTATCAATCGGCCCTAGCGCGTCCGAAGGATTGCCACCCGAGAGGGCCGAAGCGACATAAACGAGTTGCGCCCGAATGTCCTCAGGGCGATCTGCTCTTCCAGATGTTGCGAACGCAAGCAGAAGCCCCGCAATCGCCGTCAATGTTCGGCTTGGGCTCAGTACGCTCAAGTCCTATAGCTTCCGTTGATGTTGATGTAGCCTTCGGTCAGATCGCAGGTAAAGAAACGGGCGGCTCCGGGTCCGCCCTTGTCAAGCTGCAGGTCAATCGTGACTCGGCCCCCATCGAGCTTGGCCTTTAGAGCCTCCTCATCCATCTCGACCGCAAGACCTCTTCGGCAAACCAGAACATCCTGCAGCAGGACAGTGGCCCGGCGCGGATCGAACTGAACTCCCGAATATCCCGCGGCGGCCAGGATCCGGCCCCAATTCGGATCGCTTCCGGCAATCGCGGTCTTCACAAGGGGCGAATTCGCAATGCTGCGCGCCACCTGCCGCGCTTCTTCTTCGGTCTTGAAACCGCCCGTGCGGATGACGATCAATTTGCGGGCGCCTTCGCCGTCTGCCGCAATCTGTTCGGCCAGGCTTTCCATCACACGCGTCACGGCTTCGGCAAAAGGCGTCAGTTCCCTTCTCCCGATCTTCAGTTTCGAGGCCCCGTTCGCAAGAAGCGCAACCACGTCATTCGTCGACATGTCGCCGTCAACGCTCAGCGAGTTATAGCTCCGCGCTGTCCCGAAAGTGAGAACCCGCTCCAGAACACGGGGAGGCACGACGGCATCGGTCAGCACGAAACCCAGTGTCGTCGCCATATTGGGGTGGATCATGCCCGAGCCTTTGGTCATCGCGGCTATGCGAACCGAGCCTCCGCGGAACGCAACTTCTTCGAACGCCGTTTTCATCCGGAGGTCGGTTGTCATCATCGCTTTCGCGACGGAATCGAAGCTGGTAGGCGACAACGCCGCTACTAACTTCGGCACGGCATTGGTCAGCAGTTTGCGATCGAGTTCAACGCCGATCACGCCAGTCGAAGCGGGAAGAACGTATTTCGTCTTCGTTTTAAGCGCCTTGGCCACAGCCTTGGTCGATGCAAGGGCAACGGCGTCACCTGTGCGCGTGGCGCAGTTCGCATTGCCCGCGTTCACAAGAATGGCGGCAACTTTTCCGCCCGACGCTTTCAGATGCTTACGAGCCAGGATCACCGGTGCCGCCTGAACAACGTTCTTCGTAAAGACCGCGGCGGCGGCGGCGGGAGTATCGGAACAGATCAGGCCGAGATCGTCCCGGGCGTCTTTTCGAATCCCGGCATAGAAGGCCGCATAGCGGTAGCCCAAAGGTAGCGTCACTGTTCATCTCCCATGCGTTCGCCGGATTGCGGCTTGTAGCCATTGATAAACGCTTCAGCACTCATTCGTTTCTTGCCCCCTGGTTGGACCTCGGATATGGCTAACGCACCTTGACCGGTGCCGACCAGCAACTTCTTCCGATCCGCCTGCACAAGACCTGGCGCGAGCGAACTTTCGTCAACCGCCTGCGTTGCAAGGAGGGCCAGCGCTTGTCCTCTGAAAGCCGTGTAAGCTCCCGGCCAGGGAGTAAAACCCCGGCGGTGATTATTGATTTGGACGGCCGGCATCGTCCAATCCACTCGTCCGTCTTCTTTCTTTAAAATGGGCGCAAGAGTCGCTTCGCTGTCGTTCTGTTTTTCCGGTTTCAGGTCGCCGCGTGTGATTTGCTCAATCGTCTCAACTAGGAGCTGAGCCCCTATATCCGCAAGCCGAACACCCAACTCCGGCGCGGTCTCTTCCGTGCCGATGGGCGTGCTCACCTTCGTCAGCATGTCGCCCGTGTCCAGTCCCGCGTCGATCTGCATAATGGTCACGCCGGTCGTCGTCTCGCCGTTCGCAATGGCCCACTGGATCGGCGCGGCGCCGCGATACTTCGGCAGAAGCGATGCGTGCACATTGAGAATCCCCAAACGCGGCAGATCGATGATGCTCTGGGGAATGATCTGGCCATACCCGACCACCACCATCAAATCCGCTTGAAACGCGCGCAGCTGCTCGAAACTCTCCGGCCGCCGAATCCGTTCCGGCTGGAATACCGGCAACCCGAGCCGTAACGCCGCTTGCTTTACCGGCGATTCCGCCACTTGTTGCCCACGCCCTTTCGGCCGATCCGGCTGTGTGAAGACACCCAAAACCGAATGTCCCGAAGAGACCAGGGCATTCAGAGTGGGGACAGCAAATTCCGGCGTTCCGAGGAAAACAACGCGCATGGATGCCTTCGCGAACCCTAGTCCCACTCGCCGGCTTTTTGCAGCTTCCTGATCTTCCGTTTGATGATGTCCCGCTTCAACGCACTCACGTGATTCAGGAAGAGAATGCCATGGAGGTGATCGATCTCGTGGAGCAGAGCACGCGCTTGCAACTCTTCACCCGCGATCTCGATTGGCTCCCCGTTCGCGTTGTGTGCTTTCACCGTGACCTGATTCGCCCGCGTAACCAGTTCGCGAAAGCCCGGAATGCTGAGGCAGCCCTCTTCGCCTGTTTGTTTTCCTTGTTTCGAGGTTACTTCCGGATTGATGATGACGATTCTCTTTGATTCGTCCTCACCCACGCTGACATCAATGACTGAAACCTGCTTGCTGATTCCCACCTGGGGCGCCGCCAATCCCACGCCCTTGGCGGAATACATGGTCTCCCACATATCGGCAATGAGTTCGTTCAGTTCCTCCGTGCCGAACTCCGAGACCTTCTCGGCCTGGTGCTCCAGCACCGGATCACCGTATTTGACTATCTTTCGGACCATGTTCCTGTGTTGCCCGGCGGCTAAAAAGCCTTGACCTGGGCGAGATAACTTTCGTAATTACGCTTGGTTTCGCGAAGGGAATCGCCGCCGAACTTCTCGAGGAAGGACTGCCCTAACACAATGGCGGCCATTGCCTCGCCAATGACTCCCGCGGCAGGCACAACGGCAACATCGCTTCGTTCATACGCTGCCAGCGCCGGTTCACGAGACTCTAGATCTACAGATTCAAGCGGCCGCCGTAAAGTTGATATCGGTTTCAGAAAGCCGCGGATTGCAACGTCCTCCCCGTTTGTGATGCCTCCCTCCAGGCCCCCCGCACGGTTAGATCCGCGGCGAAATGATTGCGCTTCTTTTTCGTAATGGATCGTGTCCTGCACCTTTGAGCCATAGGACCGCGCACCGTCCTCCGCCGCTCCGATCTCCACGCCCTTGACCGCCTGAATGGACACGATCGCCTGTGCGAGGCGCCCGTCGAGGCGCGTGTCCCAGGCGATGTGTGATCCCAAGCCGACCGGCAAACCATGGGCAACGACTTCAAACACGCCGCCGATGGTGTCTCCGGTCTTGTAGGCCACGTCCACGGCCGCCTTCATACGGGCTTCCGTCTCAGGGTCGACGCAGCCGAGCAACACTTCATCTCGTTCGCTCAGACTCCGGATCTCGTCCCAGGTGGCAGGCCGCTCCAGACGCACTGGCCCGACCGCAACCACGTGGCTAAGAATCTCGATCCCGAATTCGCGGAGGAATGACTTCGCAAGCGCGCCAACCGCCACACGAGCAGCGGTCTCGCGGGCGCTCGCCCTCTCGAGAATGTAGCGCGCCTCCGGAAAATCGTACTTAATGGCGCCCGCCAGGTCCGCATGCCCCGGCCGAGGGCGTTTTACCGGCTTCTCTGAACCCGGAACGGCACTGCTCGATTCCACGGGCAGCGTACCGGTCCAGTTCTTCCAATCCTTATTTTCAATCAGGATGGCGATCGGTGAGCCGATGGTTTGGGAATGGCGAACGCCCGAAACGATACGAGCCTGATCCGTTTCGATCCTCATTCGGCCGCCCCGGCCGTAGCCCTGCTGCCTTCTCCAGAGTTGCCTGTCAATATAGGCCACGTCTATCGGCACGCCGGCCGGTAGACCAGTTAAAGTGGCGAGGAGGAACTCGCCGTGGGATTCTCCCGCTGTCTCGAAGCGCAACATCGAAACTAACTATGGTACCGACCGGTCTGGGATAATTTTGACAATGGACCAGGTGCGGCGCACGATTCGGCTGGCTTCACGGCGCCACTTGTGGGTCGAGGGCGCGGCGCAATTCGGCTTGGCGGTCTGCCTTGCCATGGCGGGACTGATCCTGCTGCTCGTCTGCGGAACCAATATCTTCGAGTGGTATTGGCCTGCCCTGCTGCTAGTTGGCGGTCTGGCGGCCGGCATCTTGCGGCTGCGCCAGCGCGCGCTCAGCGACTACCGCCTCGCCCAACATCTGGACCGCAAGCTGGCGCTCAGTGATTCGCTTTCTACTGCTCAGTATTTTTCGGATCACCCCGTTCCGGGATACGAGGACGCAATCCGATACCAGTTGAAACAGGCCGAGGATGTAGCCCGGACAGTGCACGTCGAAAGCGCTTTCCCCTTCCAGGCGCAACGTATCTGGGCGGTCGCGAGCGGGTTGGCCGTCGTCAGTTTCGGACTGCTTGGACTGCGATATCTGGTGACGAACAGCCTCAACCTGCATCCGCCGCTCGTCTCTTTCCAGATCGCTCCAGTGGTGGAGCAGGTCGAGAGGGCGCTTGGAAAGAAGAAGGACGAGAGTTCTAAGCTGCTGACCCAAAATCGCGAGGCACCGAGCCTGGCGGATTCTACAGGCGCCCAGGAACTGCAGAGAGAAGGTCTGCCGCCGCAAGTTCCGGGTGCCGAGAGTGAGGGCGCCAAATCGGCACGCGCGAATGCGGCTGATTCGTTGAACCGGGCTGAGAGGGCGAAGGACGAGGCACATCGTGGCGGAGAGGCGCGGGATTCCCAATCGGCAAAGGGTCAATCGGGGGACAAAGCTCCGGGCGACAACAATTCACCGTCCAAGCCGCAATCGGGCGACCAGGCGAAAGAACAGTCCGGAAAAGAAGCGAAGAGCTCCGACGGTCTTATCAACAGGATGAAAGACGCGCTGTCGAGCCTTGCGGCCAAGATGCAGCCCAACCAGAATCAGCAGGGGCAGCAAGGGCAATCGA
>JBJMGJ010000493.1:0-8540 GCA_045807965.1 Bryobacteraceae bacterium
CGCAGACGTGAGGAGATCTCTCACGCCGAGGAGAATCTGCACATCCTCGAGGATCTGAGACGCCGCACCGGAGTACAAGTCACTGTCGGAGAAGCAGCCAAGCTGGAATTGACAAGGGCTGAGGCCGAGATAGCGATCGGGCAGAACACGGTTAAGACAGCCAGTCTGCTTTATGTTGCCGGATTGTCCGCATTGAGAGCCGCCGTGAGCGCGCCTCTCGCGGACAACGTGTTCCCGGAGGGGTCTTTAAATGCCTCCGCTATCTTGCCAGCCTTGGACAAGGCCCGTACGGACATGCTTGCGAATCATCCTGTGATGGTTCAGTCCCGCACGGAAGTGGAACGAGCGCGAGCGCAGATGGACAGCGAAAAAGCACAGCGGCTTCCGGAGTTCAGCCTGGACGCCTCTTACGCCATTCAGCCCGATCTACGGTATTCGCAGTTCGGTTTTTCTATTCCTATCCCACTGGTGAACAGAAGGAAGGGTCCCATCGCAGAAGCCGCGGCGGGCATTACACGCGCCGAAGCGGTGCTGAACCAGCACAGGCTGGAACTGACGGCAGCACTCGAAAGCGCCTACGGTCAGTATTTAGTGGCCGACCAGCAGGTGAAGTCATTTGAATCCGGGGCGCTTCGCCAGGCCAATTCAGCCGTTGAGGCGGCCCAGGCTGCCTACCGGCTTGGCGCTCGAGGAATTATTGAAGTTCTCGACGCGCAGCGAGTCTTACAAAGAGTTAGGGGAGATCTTCTTGATGCGCAGTACGAGCGCGAAAATGCACTTATCAACTTGCAGGAATTGGGGGCGGTGAGATGATGCGCTCTTCTCTACTTGCAGTGACAAGCTGTGCTATTTTGCTTGCCTGTGGTTGCGGACCGAAGAAAGCGGAAGCAGCTAAATCGGACAAGCAGGCGCCGAACGATCCGTTAAAGATCGAGGTCTCGCCGAGCTTAGGTAGTCAGATCAAACTTGGCCAGCCGCAATGGCGCGAAGTCGCGAAAACCCTGGACGTCTCGGCGCGCATCGAGGCTGACGCCACTCGTCAGGCGCGTGTTGGCTCTCCGGTCCGGGGACGCATCACCGAGCTGATTGTGTTTGAAGGTGAACGCGTGAGACGGGGGCAGCCGCTTGCCGTCCTTTACAGCACCGATCTGTCTGATGCTCAATTTGCGTTCTTGAAGGCCGTTTCGCAACAGAACCTGGCCGAGCGAGCCGTTTCCCGCGGTAAACAGTTGCTGGATGCCGACGTTATTGGTACCGCGGAACAGCAGCGCCGGCAAGCGGAGTTAGTGCAGGCAACCGCCGAGGTGTCATCGTTCAGGCAGCAGTTGCAAGCGCTGGGAATGTCCGAAAACTCCATACGCGACCTGGAATCCAGCCGTAAGCTGAACTCCCGGTATGAAATCTGCGCCAGCATCGACGGAACCGTGCTCGAGAGAAGCATCACTGTGGGCCAGATCGTTCAGCCGGCGGAAGTCGCTTTCCTTCTAGCCGATTTATCGGATGTGTGGCTGGTTGCGGACATTCCGGAACAGAACGCGGGAGACATCGTGGTGGGCAAAGCCGCCGAAGCGGAAGTGGCGGCGTTCCCGGGCGAATCGATTACCGGGCGCCTTTCGTTTGTGAGTGCCACCGTGAACCCGGAGAGCCGGACAGTTCGTGTTCGTATGAACGTGGCGAATCCGCGCGGGCGGTATAAACCCGCCATGCTCGCCACCATGCGTTTGAAGGACAAGGTCCAAAGGGAACGCGTGATCCCGGTGACGGCCGTGGTCCGGGAGAACAACCGCGACAATGTTTTCATTCAAACGGCCCCGAGGACCTTCGTCCTCCGGGAAGTCGAGTTGGGCGGCGAATTTGGCGATGTGCGCGCTCTGACGGCCGGCATTGAGCCTAACGAAACGATCGTGCTCGATGGAGCCTTCCACGTAAACAATGAGCGCAAGCGAGCCTTGCAGGGCGGGGGAGGAGAGTAGCCATGGTCCGCTCGATCGTCGGCGCCGCGTTGAAGCAGCGACTGGTCATTCTCGTCGTCGCTGTCTGTCTGATCGCTTTCGGCGTCAACGCGGCGCGCCATCTTTCGGTGGACGCATTCCCGGATGTGACGAACGTGCAGGTTCAGGTCGCCACCGAAGCTCCGGGACGCTCTCCCGAAGAGGTGGAACGGTTCGTCACGGTACCGGTGGAGATCGCCATGACGGGTCTGCCCGGCATGACAGAGATGCGTTCTCTCAACAAGCCTGGTCTTTCCCTGATTACGTTGGTTTTCGAAGACAACCGGGACGTTTATCTGGAACGCCAACTGGTCATGGAGCGCCTCTCCGAAGTCCGCGAGAAGCTTCCAGAAGGCATCAGCCCCATCCTAGGTCCGGTTTCCAGCGCATTGGGCGAGGTTTACCAATACACTCTTGACGGCCCGAACGACGGAGAGCGTCCTCTGACGAAAGAGGAGCTGGTGGAACGCCGGACAATCCAGGACTGGGTGGTGCGGCCCCTTCTTCGTTCTATTCCGGGCGTGGCCGAAATCAATTCCACCGGTGGGTTTGTGAAGCAGTACCAGACCCTAGTCGATCCCATCAAGCTGCGGTATTACGGGCTGACTATCAAAGACGTCTATGAATCCCTGGCTCGCAACAATGCAAACGCCGGAGGCGGTATTCTGCCTCAGCATGCGGAACAGTATCTCGTCCGCGGAGTCGGCCTGATTCGGAACTTGGACGATATTCGGAACATCGTGCTCAAGGAGGTCGGAGGAACTCCTGTTTACATCCGCGATGTTGCCGAAGTTCGTTTCGGAGAAGAAGTTCGCTATGGCGCGATGGTAAAGGGCGGGTACACCGAAGGCGTCGGTGGCATCGTGATGATGATCGCCGGTGGAAACGCAAAGGAGATCGTCGGACGAGTAAAGGAACGAGTCGACGAGATCAACCAAGGGGGAGCAATCCCACAAGGCCTCAAGATTGTTCCCTATTACGACCGATCTGACCTTGTCGATGCGGCTCTGCACACTGTTACGGAGGTGCTCGAAGAAGGAATTGTATTCGTCATTGTGATTCTGTTCCTCTTCCTGGGAGACTTGCGTTCGAGCATCATTGTCATCGGAACTCTTATCCTGACACCCCTATTGACGTTCATGGTGATGAACCATTACGGGCTGTCAGCCAATCTCATGTCGCTCGGCGGGTTGGCTATCGCCATCGGCCTCATGGTGGACGGCTCCGTTGTTGTCGTCGAGAACATATTCGCGAACCTCGGTCATACTCATCGCAAGACGAAAACCGACGTGATTCTGGATGCCGTGGGCGATGTGGCTGTTCCGGTCATCTTTGGTGTCAGCATCATCATCCTGGTCTTCTTGCCGCTCATGACCCTAGAGGGCATGGAAGGTAAGATGTTTGCGCCACTCGCTTATACCATCGCGATTGCGCTTGGCATCTCGCTGATTCTTTCGTTGACTCTTTCCCCTGTACTCGCCGCATTCTTGTTGAAGGGCGGGTCGGAGCATGACACCTGGATGGTCCGGATGATCAAGCGTCCGTATCTCTACCTTCTCGACTTAGCCCTGAACAACAGCAAAAAGCTGATCTTTGCCGTGCTGCTCCTTTTTGCCGGCGCTGTAGCGTTGTTCCCGTTCCTCGGGACTTCCTTTATCCCGGAGATGAAGGAAGGATCTTTGTCGCCCAACTTCGACCGCGTACCGAATATCTCGCTCGACGAATCGCTGCGTATGGAAATGCAGGCGATCAAAATCATCCGGGGAGTTCCGGACGTCTCTAAAGTTGTTTCGCGTTTAGGACGCGGAGAGTCGCCCGCCGATCCCGCGGGTCCCAATGAAACCGATGTCATGGCCACGCTGGTTCCGATTGAAGAACGCAAAGATGGCTGGACTCAGGATCAGATTGCCGACGAGATGCGGAAGCGACTTTCGGTTCTGCCTGGGGTCAACCTCGTCATGGCACAACCCATCTCGGATCGTGTCGACGAAATGGTGACCGGCGTCCGCGCTGATGTCGCTGTGAAGCTCTTCGGAGACGATCTCGACGTGCTGATCGACAAAGCGAATGAGATTGCAAAAGTTGCGCACTCGGTGCGAGGGTTCAGAGATTCGCGCGTGGACCGTGTCGGCGGCCAACAATATCTGAACATTCAAATCGACCGGAACGCCATTGCCCGGTTCGGACTCAACGCCGCCGACGTGAACGACGTGATCGAGACCGCCATTGCCGGCAAGGCATCCACAGAGATCTATGAAGGCGAGCGAAGATTTCAAGCGGTTGTACGCCTGCCCGAAGCTCTCCGAAACAGTGAGGACGATATCAAGAGTATCCTCGTCAGTTCTCCGAACGGCGCCAAGGTGCGGCTGGAGGATTTGGCCGATATCAAACTGGTCGAAGGCCCCGCACAGATCAATCGGGACATGGCCAAGCGACGAATTGTCATCGGAGTGAACGTTCAGGATCGTGATCTTGGCGGGTTTGTGGCGGAGTTGCAGAAGAAAGTGCGCCAACAGGTGCCGCTTCCGTCCGGCTATTCCATCACGTGGGGCGGGCAATTTCAAAATATGACGCGCGCCCTCCACCACCTGTCGATCATCGTTCCCATCACGATCGCGGCGATCTTCTTCCTTCTGTTCCTGTTATTTGGTTCGCTTCGTTTCGCATCGCTGATCATCACGGTGCTGCCGTTTGCTTCCATCGGTGGAATCATCGGCCTCTTTGTCACCGGCGAGTACCTGTCCGTTCCCGCGTCGGTAGGCTTCATTGCTCTTTGGGGGATTGCGGTTCTGAACGGTGTGGTGCTGGTGTCCTATATCCGGAATCTGCGGCAGAACGGAATGTCGCAGCGACAGGCAATCATCACGGGAGCCAAGTTGCGACTTCGCCCTGTTCTGATGACCGCGACAGTGGCTGCGCTCGGGCTCGTTCCCTTCCTATTCGCGAAAGGTCCTGGTTCAGAGATTCAGCGGCCGCTCGCGATTGTGGTAATCGGGGGACTATTCACATCGACGATGCTAACTCTGCTAGTCGTTCCGACGCTGTATGGCATTTTCGAAGGCCGGGAGAATCCGTACGAGGAAAATCCCGAACAGCGTGTCGCTACGCTCGAGCACGCATAACGCGTTCAGGAAACCAGTTGCCAGGTTTCGGAGACAAGCATGCCGGCAACTCCCGTTCGTATGGCTGTCCGGTGATAATCGTTAGACTCCAAGATCCGGCGGTAATCGGGCAGCCGTTTTGCTTCGAGGCCGGTCAGGATGCGGAAGCCGGCATAAAGGAGCTTAATGGCAAGGCCAGCAACAAGCCGGCGAAAGCCGGCCGGCGGAATTTGAAACTCGGAGATCACCCACTGGCCACCCGGCAGGACGTGAGCTGTGATGCGCCGGATCAGATGTCGTACTTCGTCCGTCGTGAAGCAATCCAGGAAGAAATGCGTGACAACGAGATCGAAAGTCCCGGTGAGTTGAGCGCGCCGTACGTCTTCTACGGACTGTTTGATACGAGCGGAGCCATTCGGAATACGCGCAATACGTCCGGCGGCCAGGCTCGTCATCCGTTGACTGCTGTCCAAAGAACAGACGAGCGCGTGTGGATTGCGCTGCAGAAAGTCAGCGGTAAATCGGCCATCGCCATCGCCCAGGATCAACACTGACCGGGCATTCCCCATGTCCTTCAGAAACTCGCGGCGCCGCCGATGAAGAGCCGGACCGAACGTCAGATATTCCATCCAGCGGTACGCCCGAGCTATGGAATCGCAGTTCACGACCTTACCGAAGCCCGAGGAACAGGGCGGGCACGCAGAGCGCGAGGTCGGCGCTGATTCCGAGGATCGAATCAGGTAGCAGACTCTGATTCTGCGCCAGAAGATATAACGCGATCCCGCTCGAGAAGCCTCCCAAGCCAAACTCGTTGCCACGACCCAGCCATCTTGCCGCCACCAAAGCTCCCGTTCCCACGATGATCGCCAGCACTGCCAAATGGCGAGCGTTCCACCGCGTGGATACATGCGGCCTCTGTTCTGATGGGCAGCCCGACCGCTGCCATTCCCATGTCTCGACCGCACAGCAGTTCAGCCAGCAAAGCAGGAAGAACACGATGGCCTGAACCGAGCCCGCAAGGGGAGGAATCGCTCGCGAAGGCATCAACGGCACAAATGTACCGAGGCTGAAGCCGAGTGCGACGACGGCTTCCCGCGGCCAGAGACCACGCCACCGGAGCGGGAGCATGTGAACAAACAGAAAGTAAGCGAAAACAAACGCACCGATCGCGACGCCGCTGAGCAGAGTGCTGCGACGTAATGAGCACACTGCTAGGGCAAGCGAGGCGAGTCCCGTGCACGAGGCCACCGTGGCCATGGTGCGCCAATGTAGCCGGTAGAACGTTTTGCGCGTCGGCTCCCAGAAGCTTGACATCCCCCGAAGAGCGTCAAGAACGTGGTCCGCCGCATATAAGGTCCAGATGGCCAGCGCCAGCACTACCGGCTCTAAGCGCGATGCGCGTAGCTGGAAAGCACGAACCAACGACAGTTGCCAAATGACAGCAACCAGTGGCGCGGCCAAACTGAGCGCATCAATAAAGACGAAAAACCGGAGGAACTGACGGGAGACGCCTTCCCAAGCTCGCCTGTGATGATGAAGGGCGGCTGACGCTTGCAACTTTCAGTTTATCGAGACCGAGTGCATGACGCTTACCTCGCCAGGGTATGAGGATCTTTACCAGTCTTGTCGCTGGCGGGCTGATCTCCTGGTTTGCCGTTGATGCTCTTCTCTGGTTGCGCCTTTGGATTTCCCTGTTGCTCATTCGGATCGCTCGGTGTTCCGTGATGGCCGGGTACTCCACCGCAACCAATGCTTGCGAGTGCAAGGGCAACTACAGGGGCGATCTTCCACAGCGTACTCTTCATGCATAAGTAGATGCCCATGGGTCGGGTTTATTACGCGCGATGCTGGTCCTCAAACGGATCAGACTGGCATACTGGCACAAGCATGGCGAGCGCTCAACCCCCGTTCTCTGAGGCGGCGAGAGTTGTTATAAGTCGCTGCCGCTCGATCGCGCGGTTCAGCGACACACCCGGGGGAACGACGCGCATTTTCCTTGGTGAGGCAATGCACGATTGCCACACGTACCTGCGATGTTGGATGGAAGACGCGGGCATGACGGTCCGAGTGGACCAAGTGGGAAATCTGCGCGGATTCTACCCGGGGGAAATCGGAGAAGCGCCTGTTTTTGTCTTGGGCTCGCACCTCGATACCGTTCCCAATGCCGGCGCTTTTGATGGGGTTCTGGGAGTGGCGATTGCGATCTCGCTGGTGGAGTTGCTCGAAAAGAGGAGGCTGCCCTTCGCGCTGGAGGTCGTCGGGTTTTCTGAAGAGGAAGGGATTCGCTTTGGGTTTCCGTTCCTCGGCAGTCGCGGCTGGGTAGGTCCACTCGAGGACGACCTTCTAGCGGCGAAAGATGAGACTGGGGTTTCCGTTGCCGAAGCAATTCGAAACTTCGGCCTGAACCCGCGCTCGGGAAAATCGAACGCCGTGGAACGGAGAGCAGGTTTCCTGGAGTTTCACATCGAGCAGGGACCTGTACTCGACGGGTTGGATTTGCCCCTCGGCTTGGTCACGGACATCGCCGGGCAGACGCGTGCCTCGCTCACGTTTCGGGGCAGCGCGAATCACGCCGGGACGACTCCTATGCACCTGAGAAAAGACGCACTCGCGGGAGCAGCCTCCTGGATCGCCGCCGTCGAAGGGGAAGCGCGTTCTGTGGCGGGGCTCGTGGCCACGGTAGGAGTTCTCCAGGCCTTTCCGGGCGCCCCCAATGTAATCGCTGGTGAAGCCAGAGCTACTTTAGATATTCGACACGCCAATGATAAGATCCGCGAACGCAATGCGGAGCAGTTGCTGAACAGGGCGGAAGCTCTCGCTGCTGCTCGACATCTCACGGTGGAGTACTCAATCAGAATGAACCAACGTGCAGTGCCAATGAATACTCGCCTGCTCGAACTTCTGGAAGACGCGCTTTCCAGCATCGGCGTCCCGGCGCATCACATGGTGAGCGGGGCGGGGCACGACGCCATGGTGGTTGCGGAACACATGCCCGCCGCCATGATCTTTCTTCGGTCGCCAGGCGGCATTAGCCACCATCCCGCGGAATCTGTTCGGGTCGAGGATGTGGAGGCGGCGCTCCGGGTTGGCTCAGCATTCCTGGAGCGCTTGAGTGTTCAGGAACTCGACCGGCAATGAAATCCATGTATACACTCGGATCATCGCGGAGCGCGAACCGAAGAGATCACATTCTGCAAACGCCTGATACGTTTGTGCGCGCGAGGTTGCCCGGCATGAAGGATTGCACTGCTGTTGTGCATGTGGGGCCAGCTTCGGGCGCGCGTTTCACCGAATACACGGCAGAGATGGAGCGGGGTGGCCAGCTCGGTCCCGCCAGCGGCCAGCGCTTTCTCTACCTGCTCGAAGGCGGTGTGTCTCTCGGTGCGAGTCGCGAGCGGCATCTACACCCGCGAGATTATGCGTATTTGCCTTCGGGTGACCTGACGGC
>JBJMGJ010000494.1:0-12724 GCA_045807965.1 Bryobacteraceae bacterium
GATGTGCGTTCTGCTCCGTCCCGAAAGGGTCGCCCTCGAAACGCGAGTTTCAACTTGATCCGAATGAACCGGCGCACGTTGCCGAAATGGCGGGGAAGATGAATTTGCGCTACGTCGTGATTACCTCGGTGAACCGGGACGACCTGGCGGACGGCGGTTCCGAACACTTTGCGGAAACGGTCCGTCAGGTTCGGCGCGCTTTGCCGCTGGCGCAAGTGGAAGTGCTGACGCCCGATTTCTGTGGGGATATCGAAGCGGTCGCACGAGTTCTCGATGCCGGTCCGCACGTATTCAACCACAATATGGAGACGGTCAGCCGTCTATACTCGCGGGTCCGGCCGCAAGCCAATTACCAGCAATCGCTCGATGTGCTTCGGTTCGCGAAAGCTCATCGACCAGAGGCGCTGACGAAATCCGGGCTGATGGTCGGTTTGGGCGAGCGCACGGAAGAGGTGCACCAGCTATTGCGCGACCTGGTGGCGGCGAACGTGGATGTCGGAACCATCGGACAGTATCTGCAACCCACGCGGCGAAACCGGAGAGTTGCGGAGTTTGTGAGGCCGGAACAGTTTGATGCGTATCGTGAATATGGCCTCGCCGCGGGTCTGAAGATGGTGTTCAGCGGTCCTCTGGTGCGGAGTTCCTACATGGCCGACCGCGTGAGCGAAGAAGCAGCCCTGGCGAATGGCTAACGGCGCGCCGAGCCGGAATGCCGCATATACGGTCCAGCTGGTCCTGCATACCTTAGCAGCCCTACTCTCGGCAGTTTTGCTCCTTCTCCTGTTTCCGCGTTTCAACATCCACCTGCTTGCTCCGGTGGCTCTGACACCGCTCTTGGTCGTATTGGCCCGAACGGATAATGCGTGGCAGCGATTCCTGTACGGCTGGGCCGCGGGGATCTTTTACTGGTTTTTTCTTTGTACCTGGATCCAGTTCGTTCTCGAACAGCATGGCGGAATGGGAACTTGGGGCAGCTGGGGATCGTTCGTTCTGTTTTCGATCCTGAAAGCGCTTCATCTTGCTCTGTTCAGCCTTCTGGCCGGACCACTCATGAAACGGCGGTATGCCGTGTTGGCAGTACCCGCTCTCTGGACGGGTCTCGAACGCACGCACGGAACATTCGGGTTTGCGTGGCTAGCCCTCGGTAATGCCGGCATCAGCATGTCAGTACCACTCCGGCTTGCCCCGTTCGTGGGGGTGTACGGACTCTCGTTTGTGTTCGCCGCCCTGGCCACGGCGCTCGCGTGTGTTCTCCTGCGCTACCCGAGGACTCGGCTCCTGCCGCTTGCCCCCTTGATTCTGCTGTGGCTGCTGCCAGAGATTCCCCAGGGCGTTCGCGCTCCCGATACAGCGCTGGTAGTTCAGCCCAATATTGATCCCGATACGCAGTGGAGCGGGGCGGAACGCGAGGCAGCGGAGAATCGGCTCTCCCTACTTTCGCGTGCCGTGCCCAGTTCCCTCGTGATCTGGCCCGAGTTGCCAGCGCCGCTGTACTTCTACGATGACCCGCAATTTCGAAGCGCCGCAGTCAACATCGCGCGACAGGGGAGCTACTTTCTGTTTGGGACCGTGGCCTACACGCAAGAACATCAGCCACTCAATTCGGCTGTACTGTTGAAGCCGGACGGATCGGAGGCCGGCCGCTACGACAAGATCGACCTGGTCCCCTTCGGCGAGTTCGTTCCCGGGGTATTCTCGTTCGTCAATCGCATTACGCAAGAGGCGGGAGATTTCGCGCCGGGACACGACATCAAAGTTCTGAACGCGGCGGGACATCGGCTCGGAACTTTCATTTGTTACGAATCTGCATTTCCGGATCTAGTGCGTCAATTCTCGAGACAGGGCGCGGACGTGCTCGTCAACCTCTCGAACGACGCTTATTTCGGCCCTTCCGCGGCACGCGAACAACATCTGTCCCTGGTGCGTATGAGGGCCGTGGAATCGCGGCGCTACATCATTCGCGCCACAAACAATGGCATCACGGCCGTGATTGATCCAGCTGGACGGATCGTCAAGCAACTTCCGTCTTATCGCGAATTGGCCGCCGCTGTCCGCTTCGGAACCGTTCAAGAGACTACCTTTTACGCGCGCCACGGGGACTGGTTCGCGTGGGGGTGTCTCGCCGTCGCGCTGCTGCTTTGTGCAAGGCCAATGGCTCTAGCGCGTTCGCGCTGAATTCGCGTCGCGGTTCAAGTTCGAACGCGAGCCGCGGGCTGCTGTTCGCTTCGGGCTGGCGGTCATACTGTAAATGACACAAAGCCATGACGACTTGTAAAGCCGCTGTTCTGTCCGCCTATAGGCAGCCTCTGACCCTCCGAGAGTACCCGATACCAAAACCAGATGCCGGGGAGGCACTGGTCCGGGTGGAAATGGCGGGTGTGTGCGGCACTGACATACACCTCTGCGACGGAGAGCTAAAGATTCCGATCCCGGTGATTCTCGGCCATGAGACTGTTGGTCGAATTGAAGAGCTGGGCGAAGGTTTGGAAAAAGACTGGCGCGGGGCGCCGCTCTCCGTCGGCGATCGGATCACGTGGGCGAGTTCAGTCGTCTGCGGCGAATGTTATTACTGCCGCCTGAAGCGCCAGCCCACCCGCTGTCTGTTTCGGAAGGCGTACGGCATCTCTTACTCTGCGGCCGAAGCGCCGCATCTTCGTGGCGGCTACGCGGAGTTCATCCTATTACGGGCGGGAAGCTCCATCTTTCGCATTCCCGATAGCATTCCCACCGAGAGTGTGGTCGGGGCGGGCTGTGCCCTCACCACGGTTCTCCACGGATTCGAACACACCACCGTAGACCTCGGCGACGTGGTCGTCATCCAGGGGACGGGACCAGTTGGTTTGGCGGCGGTAGCCGTTGCGATACAGTCTGGTGCGTCCCGCGTGATTGTTCTGGGCGCTCCGCAACGACGCCTGGAACTCGCGCAGCATTTCGGCGCGCACGCGGCCATCTCGGTTGAAGAAGTTCGGAGCCCGGCGGCGCGAAAGGAGCGAGTACTTGCGGAAACCGGCCCGCATGGCGCGGACGTTGTGATCGAATGCGTTGGCCGTCCAGGCGCGGTACCAGAAGGCTGGGAATTCTGTCGCGATGGCGGTAAGTGTCTCGTGCTCGGCCAATATGCCGACGCTGGCACCGTCGAGATCAATCCGCACATCATCACTCGCAAGCAACTCCAGATTTCGGGCAGCTGGGGCTTCGAACCGAGACATGTCCATGCTGCTTTGACCATGCTGGAAAATCCCTACTGGCGGGATCGGTTCGGCTCCGAAGTCACTCATCGGTTCCCGCTCAATCAGGCGAGCGCAGCCATCGAAACCGCGAGGAAGCAGGACGCCGGGAAGACCGTTATTACGCCTTGAATCAAGAACGGTCGGCGAGTCTTCCATATACTGATTGTTCATGGCCATCAAAGATCTCGATCGCGTACTAGGTTTTAACACTCGTGCTTTGCACGCCGGTTACGATCCCGATCCCACGACACACGCTCGCGCAGTGCCGATATATCAAACCACCTCGTTCACGTTTGACGATACGGAGCACGCGGCGCGATTGTTCGGATTGCAGGAGTTCGGCAACATCTATTCCCGCATCATGAATCCGACCACGGCGGTACTCGAAGAGCGCGTGGCCTCGCTCGAGGGCGGTGTGGCGGCCCTGGCTCTTTCAAGCGGTCAAGCGGCGCAGTTCATCGCCATCACGACGATCGCGGAACCTGGCGATCAGATCGTCTCGGCGAGCACGCTTTACGGTGGAACGTTCACACAACTTGGCGTCACCATGCGGCGGCTCGGATATGAAGTCATCTTTGTTGAACCGGATGATCCCGAGAACTTCCGCAAAGCGATTACCCCGAAAACCAAAATGTTCTACGGGGAAACCATCAGCAACCCCAGAAGCAATGTTCTGGATATTGCGGCGGTAGCCAAGATCGCGCACGACAATGGCGTGCCGCTCGTCATCGATAATACGTTCGCGACTCCGTACGTCACCAGGCCCATTGAGCATGGGGCCGATGTGGTCGTCCACTCGCTTACCAAATTCATGGGCGGACACGGCACATCCATCGGCGGGATCATCGTGGATAGCGGCAACTTCCCATGGAATAACGGAAGGTTCAAACACTTTACGGAACCGTCGCCCGCCTACCATGGCATGAAGTTCTGGGACACGTTCGGCAAGATTTCGTTCATCATCCGGGCTCGCGTGGAAGGCCTTCGAGACCTCGGGCCCTGTGTGAGCCCATTCAATTCATTCCTGTTTCTGCAAGGGATTGAAACGCTGGGCATGCGAATGGATCGCCATCTTGAAAACTCGCTTAAGGTTGCACAACACCTCGAAAAGCACCCGAAGGTGAGCTGGATCAAGTACGCTTCCCTGCCAGGAAGTCCCTATCACGCACTCGCGGAAAAGTACACGCCCAAAGGCGCGGGCGCAGTGTTTTCCTTCGGCCTTAAAGATGGTTTTGAAGGGGGCAAACGCTTCATCAACAAACTGAAGATCTTCTCACATCTGGCGAATGTCGGCGATGTACGAAGCCTGGTAATTCATCCGGCGTCGACCACGCACCAGCAACTCGGTCTCGCCGAACAGGAAGCGGCGGGCGTTACTCCGGAGCTCGTCCGCTTATCGGTCGGGCTGGAAGACTTGCAAGACCTGATCTGGGATATCGATCAGGCTCTCGGATAGAACAGGATTCAACAGCTCCATGAAGCGTCGTCAATTTCTCCAAGCGTCCGCCGCGAGCACACTTTTGCCTTTGGCTGCCCGTTCCCAAATGGCGGAGGACTGGTACGACCGGCCCATGAGATGGGCACAGGTTGCGTTCGTTGAAGACGACCCTGGCAACTATAGCCCCGAGTTTTGGCTCGACTACTTCAAGCGCACGCACAGCGACGCCGCGTGTTTAAGCGCCGGGGGCTGTGTCGCGTTCTATCCGACAAAGATCCCGATGCACTACCGAAGCAAGTGGCTCGGCAACAAGGACTCGTTTGGCGAGCTTGTAAAGGGCTGCCGGAACCTGGGGATGAACGTTATCGCGCGTACCGACCCGCATGCTGTTCATCAGGATGTCTACGACGCACACCCGGATTGGATTGCGGTCGACGCGCAGGGCAACAAACGGCGTCACTGGTCGGACAAAGAGCTTTGGGTGACCTGCGCTCTTGGTCCCTATAACTTCGATTACATGACAGCCGTAACGGAAGAAATCGTCACGATGTACAAGGTCGACGCTATCTTCTCGAACCGCTGGTCTGGCTCCGGCATGTGCTATTGCGAGCACTGTCAGGAAAACTTTCGAAAGTTCTCGAATGTGGATCTGCCGAGAACACTCAACCCGCAAGATCCCGCGCGACGTGAATATATTCTGTGGCATCAGGCGCGGCTGTTTGAGCTGTGGCGGCTTTGGGACGCAAAGATCAAGGCGATTAACCCCCATGCCTGTTACATCGCCAACGCCGGCGGGGGCGCGCTGAGCAATCTCAATATGAAGGTGATCGGCGAGCTTGCGCCGACCCTGGTTGCCGACCGCCAGGCGCGACGAGGCGTCATGCCTCCCTGGGCCAACGGCAAGAACGGAAAAGAGTACCGTGCCACCCTGGGGCGGAAAGCAATCGCCGGGATGTTCAGCGTCGGCCTCGAAGACGAATACCGATGGAAAGATTCGGTTCAGAGCGGGAACGAAATCCGGATGTGGGTTGCCGACGGCATCGCGCAAGACCTCCGGCCATGGTTCATAAAGTTCAATGCCAAACCGATCGACAAGCGATGGCTGCCAGTGGTGGAGACCCTTTTCCAGTGGCATTACGCGAACGAGAAGTACCTGCGAAATGAAAAGCCCCTCGCTCGTGTCGGGTTGGTTTACTCACAACAGACGGCTACCTTTTACGGCGGAGAGCACGCTCGCGCCAAGGTAGAAGACCCCGAACTCGGTTTTTACCAGGCGATGGTGGAAGGCCGGATTCCGTTCGAGATGGTGCACGACCAACTGCTCGACGAAGAGCACCTCCGGGCCTTTCGGACTTTGGTTTTGCCGAACATCGCCGCGCTCTCCGCGAAACAATGTGAACAGCTGCAGAGCTTCGTCGACCGAGGCGGCAGTATCGTTGCCACATACGAGACCTCGCTATACGACGAATGGGGTGTTCGCCGAAAAGATTTCGGGCTTGCTTCGCTTCTGGGCGTTTCCTTCACCGGAACAACCGATGAACGGATGATGAACTCGTATCTGAATCTCGAGCGGGATCCTGGAACGGGTCAATTTCACCCGCTGCTGCATGGCTTCGAAGATGCGACCAGGATCATTAACGGGAGCAGTCGACTTGAGGTCGAGCCGCAAGGGCAATGGAAGTCAACGTTTTCTCCCCTCAGCGTTATCCCGAGTTACCCCGACCTTCCGATGGAGTCGGTCTATCCTCGGCCGATAAAAAAGAAAGAGGCCGGCGTTTACCTGCGCGAATACGGTCGCGGGAGAGTTGTTTATTTCCCGTGGGACGTCGATCGCATCTTCTGGCAAGTGCTCGACCAGGACCATTCGAAGCTGCTGCGCAATGCAGTGAACTGGGCGAACGGCGAGCCGCAGCCGTTGAGTGTGGAGGGCAAGGGCGTCCTGGACGTGTCGGTCTGGGCGCAGAAGAACTCGATGACCGTGCATCTTGTCAACCTCACAAACCCGATGATGATGAAAGGTCCCGTTCGCGAGATCATTCCGATTCCGGCCCAGAAAATACGAGTTCAAGTACCAGCGGGGAGACGCGTCAGCAAGGCGCAGCTGCTTGTCGCTAAGCGCGACGTTCCGTTCCAGGAATCAGGCGGTTTCTTGCAACTCGAAGTGCCCTCGATTGAGCTGCACGAAGTCATCGCCTTTGATCTTGCCGGCTGACTATTCAACTCGCAAGGTCAACGACTGCGATTGACTCTCACCCTTGTCGTTCGAGGCCGTAATGGTGTACGTCGTTGTCTTCCTGGGTGAGATATCCAGGCAATGCCGATACGATGGCTTCAACGGTTCCGGCGGAGGCGGATCGAGTTTCACGGCGGTTGCATTGACCACTCCATAACAGAGCTGGGTGGTTTCACCTCTTTTCAACACGGAGGTGCTGATGCTGAACGTTGAGAACTTGATCTCACCCGATCCGAAGATCTGTTGCGCCACACGTTTCCGCTGGTCCTCCTGCTTCTTCTCGATTGCTTGTTCGGCTTCGTGGGTTCGTTGGTGGCGGGAATAAAAAGTCCAAGCGACATACAATGCCGCGATAATGATGCCGACGCTCGAAATCACCAGCAAGCGCGAAAGGATCGAGCTTTCCTTGGGAGCGGGCGGCCCACCGGTATCGGTCAATGCCATGGTTCACCTTCTAGAGGCAAGGCCAGCGTCTCTCGTTTCTATCCCGATTCTCCTGACAGATTCGGTTGATCACAGGAGAAGGCTTTGGGTATACTGGCGTACAAACGGCGAACAGCTCTCTTGCTTGATACGGAAGAACAACTCGCCCGCCTGCGCCAGCGCATTGCGGTCATCGATCGCAAGTTTTCGGCTCGCCGCGAGGGAGAAATACGGCAGCCATCTCCGCCTTTTCCCCCGACGACACGCTGCTTCATCGAGGAATGGTCGGAGGGTCAGGTAATGGCGAACGATCACGGTGAGCACTTCCAGATGGAACGACTCTTTCCCGCGCACAAGCGTCATGGGGTAGCAGAGATCGGCGCGCTCTCCGAGATGCCGCATGACTTTCTGGACGCGCTGAGCGGTAACGAGATTAGCTCTGCTCCGCCGCAACGTTGGGCCTTTCTGGACACCGAAACAACGGGTCTTGCGGGAGGTTCAGGAACTTACGCCTTCCTGGTGGGCGTTGGGCGGATCACAGCCGAGGGGTTCCGTGTGCGCCAGTTTTTTATGCGCGATTACGACGAGGAGCGGAGTTCGCTTGCCGCGCTCGATGAGCACCTCAAGGACTTCGACGTGCTCATCACGTATAACGGCAAGAGTTACGATCAGCCTCTTCTGGAGACGCGTTTCCGGATGAACCGGATGAAGCCGCCTTTCGGCAGTCTGAGCCATCTTGACTTGCTGTATGGTGCACGCAGGCTTTGGAAGCTTCGCCTCGAAAACTGCCGGCTCGTTCAACTGGAAGAACAGATTCTGGGCGTCATACGGGAGGGCGATCTACCCGGCGAGCTGATTCCGTATGTGTACTTCGAGTATGTTCGTGCGCGCGAGGCTCATAGGATGGTGCCGGTGTTCCATCACAATGCGATGGACATCCTGACGTTGGCCTGCCTGACCGGAATCGTTCCGGCTGCGTTCAGAAGCCACGATAGGGAGTCACTTGCGCGAGTTGGTGTGCGCCGGGGGGAAGACCTTTCTGGCATTGCTCGATGGCTCATGGGTTCTCGGGAATTCGAGGCGGCATTGGCGTTGATGAGAAGATCGATCGACGCGGGCCTGCCCGATCGCTTGCTCTTCCGTTCGCTGTGGGACACGGCGGTTCTGGAGAGAAAGTGTGGACGTCGCGACGCCGCGCTCAACGTGTTAGCCGAGCTGGCCGGTTGCAAGAACGAATACCGCGTGAACGCGCTCGAAGAGTTAGCCAAATTTTACGAGCACCAGGAAAAGAACTTTTCACTCGCGCTCGATTTCACCTGTAGAGCGATCGATCTTATGCCATCGCCAACATTGCTGCGGCGCAAAACACGGCTGGAAAAGCGGTTGTCTAAACCAGCGCCCCGCAAGCTCTTCAAGCAGATTTGATCTCCGTCCAGTAGCGATCACGCAAGCGTTGTGCTGGCACAGACAAGGCTCGGAACCACTCGCCTCTTCGCAGGACATCTGCGCTCGGGTAGAGAACCGGATTATTCCGTTCCGCTTCCGGCAGCAGGGGCCTGGCCCCGGCATTCGCCGTAGCTGCATGTACTTCCGACGCGATTTCCGCGGCAATGGCCGGTTCGAGGAGGTAATCCAGGAACTCGTAAGCCAGATCCTGATGTCTGCTTTCGCGCAGGATCGATACGTTATCCGCGTACAGGGCGAACCCTTCTCTCGGGAAAGCGAAAGAAAGTTGCGGATTGCCGCTGATAGCGGCTTGCGCGACCTGAGCCCACATTTGGGCCACCAGGACATCACCCGCGACCACCTGATCCCGAACCTCTTCGTTCAGATAGGCGCGCAGGAGCGGCTTCTGCTTGAGCGCCAGATCGCGTGCCTGTTTCAGTTCGCCTTCTTCGTCCGAATTGATTGAGACGCCGAGGCGTTTCAGACAGGCCGCGAATACCTCGGCCGGGTCGTCCAGCATGGTCAGGCGGCGGGAGTACGAATCCGTCCAGAGATCCGCCCACGATTGCGGGGCACGCGACACCGACTGGGAGTAAATGATGCCTGTCGCACTGTGCATGTAGGGGACGCACCAGGTGAGGCCCGGATCCCACTCGGGAGAGCGGAAGCGCGATTCGAGATTTCCGACATTTCGCAGTTTTTTCCGGTCGAGACGCAACAGTAAATCGAGGTCCCGCATGGGCTGGACAAAGCTATTCGATGGAAAGACGACATCCCAGCCCGAGTTCCCGGTGAGGACTTTGGCAAGCATCTCCTCGGCACTCGCGTAGACGCCGTATCGCACCTGACACCTATAGCGCTTCTCGAACTCCGGGATGGTGTTGTGCGCGACGTAATTATCCCAGTTATAGACGTTGAGTCTGGGCTTGCGGCCAGAAGTGCAACCGGTTAAAGCGCCCGAGAATCCGGAGAGAAAAACACGGCGGTTCATCGCGTCGAATTTCGTTCAGCGCTCAGCTTCTGCGCCGATCGCTGTTCCAACTTGTCGGCGGCAAGGATGAAACCGCCAAAGACCACGGTAATGAGCACAGACAAAGCATTGACCGCGGGACTCACGCCCTTTCTCGCCATCGCGTAGATCAGCATGGGCAGAGTCTGGGAATCAATTCCGGCCACGAGACTCGTAATGACGTAGTCGTCGAATGAAACGGTGAAGCACAAGAGCGCGGCAGCGATGATTCCGGGTCTAAGCAGTGGCACTGTCACGCGCCAGAACGCATCCCAAGGCGTTGCGCCCAAATCGAGCGCGGCGTCTTCTAGATCCCTGTCAAAATATCGCAGCCGCGACAGAACAACGAGCACGACGTACACAAGCGAAAACGAAACATGCGCCAGGATGACCGTATGCATGCCCAGTCGAAGATGAACAACCCGGAACAGAAGTTGGAACAGGAGAAGTAAAGAGACTCCGGCCAATACTTCCGGTGTCACCAGGGAGAGATAAAGAGAATTAGTCAGGACCGGCGCCTTCGTCTTCCAAAGCGAATAGCCGGCCAGCGTACCCAAGACGGTAGAAATCGCCGTGGTGGTGATCCCAATGACTAAGCTGTTCCGCGTACCTTCCCAGAGAAGTCCATCACCGAAGACTTCTCCGTACCATTGCCACGTAAATCCTGTCCAGGTTGCGATTCTGCTCGCGTTGAAGCTAAACACGCCCAGGACGATCAGGGGCAGATAGAGGAAAGCGTACACCGACACCGCATACACTAGCAAACTACGTTTCAGAGCAGATCCTCGCCATAGCTACGAAGCATTCGCATAACGACGAAAACTCCCGCCATAAAGACGAGAGAGATGGCCGCACCGAAGGGCCAATCACGCGAAGCGGTGAACTGGTTTTGCACCAGATTGCCCAGCATCACGGTCTTCCCGCCACCCATCAAGTCAGGCGTCAGGTACGCGCCTAAACACGGGATGAATACTAAGATGGAACCCGCAACGATGCCCGGCTTAGCCAAGGGTACGGCGACACGCCAGGCTGCGACCAGAGGCGTGGCTCCCAAGTCCTCGGCGGCGTCAAGCAAAGCGGGATCAAGCCTTTCGAGAGTAGCGTAAATGGGGAGGACCATAAACGGCAGATAACCGTACACGAGTCCAAGAATCACCGCGCCTTCGTTGAACAGCAGTGGCAATGGCCTGGAGATGAGTCCCATCTTCTGAAGAACGACATTGATTAGCCCGGTATCGCGCAGGAGGAACATCCAGGCATAGGTCCGGATGAGGAAGCTGGTCCAGAACGGAAGAGTCACCAGGTTGATCAGAAGAGTTTTCGCCGTCGCAAATCGGGCAATATAGAAGGCCAATGGAAATGCCGCGAGAAGACAAATAGCGGTGGATGCGGCGGCGATCCAGATCGAGCGGATCACGATCTGGACGTACAAAGGATCGAAGGCTCTCGCGTATGCCTCGACCGTGAGCGGCCCCGCGGCGCCGCCATAAGCCCCTCGCGTGAGAAAACTATAGCCGAAGATGATGGCGAGCGGAACGTAAAACAGCGCGATCATCATAATCTCGGCAGGCAGCCGGAAGAAGCGGGCTAACCGAATCAAGGTGTGACCTCAAAACAAGGAAGTTCGTCGGTCTTCTTCCACGAGACATGGACCGTCTGACCGACTTGCACTTGATCCTCAGAAGACGAGACTTCTAAACGGCACTGACCTCCGTCCGAGAGTCGCGCATCGACCAGGAGTCGGTTTCCGAGAAACGTAACTTTGTCGACCCGGGCTTGCTCTGAGATGCAATCCGGGCTGCCATTCGAACCGAGCTTCACGTGCTCCGGCCGGATTCCGACGCCTCCGATCCAGTTCACCTGGCCCAAAAACTCGGCAACAAAGCGCGAGTTCGGCTCGCGATACAAGCTTTGCGGCGTGCCGACTTGTATCAGCTCTCCCGCTTTCATCACAGCTATGCGATCGGACACAGCCATCGCTTCTTCCTGATCATGGGTGATGAACAGGAAGGTGATGCCTACCCTTCTCTGAAGTTCCTTCAGATCATGCCGTATCTGCTTGCGGATCTGAGGATCGAGCGCCGACAATGGCTCGTCAAGCAGGAGAACTTTCGGCTGCAGGACGAGCGATCGCGCCAGCGCCACCCGCTGTTTTTCTCCACCCGACAATTCGCGCGGATACCGGGACTCTTTCCCGGTGAGTTGCACCGTTGCCAGGACGCGGTCCACTTTCTCCCGGATCTCCTGTTTGGTCCATTTGCCGCTTCGGGCAAGCCCAAAGGCAACGTTCTCACTCGTAGTCAGATGCGGGAACAGAGCGTAATTCTGAAACACCGTGCTCACGTTACGCCGGTAGGGAGGAATGGCGTTGACATTCGCCCCATCCAGAAAAACTTCCCCGGAAGTGGGATCTTCGAAACCGGCTACGATTCGAAGCGTGGTGGTTTTGCCGCAACCCGACGGGCCCACGAGCGAGAAAAACTCGCCGCGCGCGAGCGAGAGGGAAAGGTGATCAACTGCGCGATGAGTAGGGAAATCCTTGGTAATTGCTCGCAGCTCAAGAATTTCGTTCACCTTCGGAATTGTCAATCCTACCGCAACAACTTCTGACTAAGTAAATCCACTACCATCGTCTAATCCGGAGACAAGATGAACCTTCGCCTTTCAGCCATTCTCATTGCAAGCGTCGTGCCTGGAGTGTGGGCCGCGGGCGCCGACGAGCAACCGGCCACAATGATCCGAATGGTTGTCCGCATCATGGGACCGGGGATAAAGCCCGGCTCTTTGCCCGCGCTGCCCAAAACCATCTATCGAGCGGGACCTCATCACGCCCGGATTGAAGATCCGCCAGACGCAAGGCAAAAACTGCAGAAACTGACGATTATTTCCGAGCCGGATGCGTACAGCGTCAACCTCATCACGAAGCGAGGTACTCACGCCGTAGA
>JBJMGJ010000495.1:0-8947 GCA_045807965.1 Bryobacteraceae bacterium
GACGGAGGCGCAGAGTGGGGCAATACTTCAACCACCCAAAGCGGCCCATCCCGGAAGCCTGCACGGCTTTGAATCCGCCCCAGACTGCCGGCCCAAATTGTCACTTCTCCCTGAGCCGTCGGAGCAGTACCAACCTTGGCCCCAAGTGCATCATCGACGGCGGGCGATGCCTTTACCTGCCTCTGCACAATGAAATAAGCGCCTTCTTTCAGATCATCCACCCCAAACGCCGCGGCGCTTGGATCTTCCGCCGGATCCTGCGCCGGAATCAGGCGAATCAGATCCTTGCCGGTCAGGTCGTCCTTATCCGTGACGGCGCTTGCGCTTTCGTGTACCGTGGCGACCTTCTCGTCCGGCGGTTGCGCCGCATTGATGTCGCTTAGAGTGACAGCGCGCCCGTCATCTTTGAAGAAATCGTAAGATTTCCCGGGTTCTGCGAACTGAATCTGTGTATTGCAGATATCCGGAATAGTGCCGCGCTTCCGATCCTCCCGCCGAAGAAAGGGGTGTCCGAAGATGACCTCGAGACGTACTGTTTGCCCTACGACCGTCAACTGTTTGCATCGAGGCAAACCGGATGGCTTTATCGGCTCCGCGAGGTCGCGGTGGAAACCCGTAATAGACACGCGTGCACTGTTTTGGCCGAAGAGAGAGGACCCGGTCGAGAACCGCCTGCCATCGGGGCAGGAACAGGCTGGATCGGAGTCATCGGGCGTTGTTTGCCCACTGCATTGTGAACTTCCGCCGCCCAGTACCGATAGCAGCAGCGCTACGCACATGGGAGCAGGACGTCCGAACTGAGGCGCAAAACTCATCACCCGCCAAAAAATTCCGTATCACGATATATAGACCCGCTGCGTGGCGGTGTCAATACTGGTATGCCCGGAATGGATACAGAGGCGTCGCGTCGAATCGATCGTGCTAAAAAAGGGTCGGCTAGGGTTCCGCGGGTAATCGAGTGTTTTCATATTTTGGGCGAACTTTTCGGCTCCTGTTGCTTACCACCTCACTCGTACCTTATTCGCAAGCCCAGGACACTTCCGATCGTCCCAAGCCGATCTCACCACCCCACAAACCGGTTCAGCAGGGATTCCGGTTCACAGCAACCTTTGGATTGAACTTCCTGGTAAACGGAAAATACAGCTACAAGACGGCTGTGACCATGCCGGATGGAAGCGCGCTTAGCTATAGCGGCGTCCAGAGGTCCGTCGGCGGGACACTGGCATTGGGAGCGTCGGCGACGCCTGGTGGCGCATTTCGCCGGGTCACGCTTGGTTTCGATCTGAATTTCGGCGGGCTCAGCCTTGCGGAGCGGACGGTGGTTCCTTCCGGTTCCGTCCCGCCCTTCTCACAAGACAATCTGAACGCCCAGGTAACACGAGGATCGCTCGTCAGTTCGCATTGGCATCCTTTCGTTTCGCCCTATATCGAACATGAGATCGGTTCAATTCTGCAGAATCGGGTTCGCCTTGGGTATCAATATGTCGGAACAACGGCCTCGGACAGCGGATCCTTTGCTGTGGGTCAGTCTCGCGCGGTTCAGGCCAGATATGCCGTTCAGTTCTCCCAGTCGTCTCACATGGTCCGTTTGTCCGTGCACAACGATACGTTTTTCGATGATTCGGATATGGACCATTCCCCACCGCCGCGGCGTCGCTCCGGAGTCGTCCAACAAGCCGGAGTGCTCGTCGGAACAGACGGGAGCGTTATCGCGTTCGTAAGAATTGGACCGGTTTGGACCTTCTGAACGAGTGGAGATAGGCAGATCCAACCCGGGCCCCGCGTTCACTCGTACCGCAAAGCGAGCATAGGATGCACTTTCGTCGCACGCCGCGCGGGTAAGTACCCGGCCAGCATCGCGACCGCGGCGATAGCGAGCGTAGCGGCTAAGACGGTGAGTGGATCGTTGGGCTGAATCCCGTATAGTTGGGACCGCACGGACTGCGCCAACCCCCACGAAAGGGGGAAGGCAATGATCATTCCGGTCGCTAACAGAATCAGAACTTCACGCATAATCAGCCACAACACGTGAGTCTTGTGAGCTCCGATCGCCATTCGAATGCCGATTTCCCGCGTTCTGCGCGTCACCGTGTAAGCCATGACCCCGTACAGTCCGATTGCCGCGAGCAGGGTCGCGAGCAGACCGAAGCCGGTCGATAAAGAAGTGACTAGCCGTTCGGTGACGAGCGAGTTCTCCCTCTGTTTCTCCAGCGTAATCATGTCGAAAACAGGCAGATTCGCATCCAGGTCGTGAATGCGTTTCCGGATGCTGTTGAAGACCTCTTCGGGATGGCTGCGGGTTCGCACGTATCCAGTGATCCCGGTCGCGAATTCCATCTGCCGGTAAGGCCGGAAGACTTCGGTCGGAACCTCATCGCGCATGTTTTCGTATTTCGTGCCTCGCGCGACACCGATTACGGTAATATCTGTCTTCGTTCCAGGATCAATGCCCATCCCGATCTTGTGACCCACCGCGTTCACCGTACCGAAGTATTTTTTCGCAAAAGCATCGTTCACAATGCAGACTTTGCCGCTGCTCAGCACATCATTTGGCCGAAAATCGCGTCCGGTCAGCAGCGGGATCGCCAGCGTATCGAAGTACTCCGGATAGACGAAATTCATGTGCGGGTCGGGCAGTTCCCCCGTTTTGGGAGAGTAAGAATCGATCGTGACCCACTGGTCCCATTCGTTGTCTTCGAGCACAGGCATCACTGCGAGTGAGGAACGTTCGACACCGGGGAGCGACTGCAACGTTTCGCGGAGCTGATCGTAAACGGCCCGAGTTCGCTCCGGCGTATAGCCGTTCAAGGTGGGATTCACCTTAAAGGCGAGCAGATTTGACGTATGGAAACCAGGATCAAGTTCTTGCAGGGACCGAAGGCTGCGAATGAAGAGTCCAGCGCCGATCAGGAGAATGATGGAGAGAGCTACCTGGGCAACCACAAGGGCCTTGCGAATGCCCGTCGACGCCCCGCCCGCCAACGATCCCGCCTGGTCTTTCAAAGTTCCGGCAATATTCGGCCGAGTCGCCTGGAATGCAGGCAGAAGCCCGAACAGCAATCCGGTCACTAGAGATAAACCCAGATTGAATCCCAATATCCGAAGATCAGGAACGGAAGAAAGACGCAGCGGCGTCGAACTTGGCGGCAGAAGGCTGATCAGAGCGTGATCGGTCCAGAATGCAAGCGCGAGGCCGGCAATCCCGCCCGCTACGGAGAGCATCAGAGATTCCACCAGCAGTTGGGAAATGATGCGGCGGCGAGTGGAACCGAGCGCCAGGCGAACCGCAATCTCTTTTTGGCGGGACGTGGCTCGCGCGATGAGCAGGTTCGCGACGTTGGCGCATGCGATCAGAAGAACCAACCCGACAGTCGCGGTCAGCACAAGCAGAGGCTTCGAGAATCGGCGCCGCAGATTTGATCGGCCATTCGAAGCGGGCAGAACGTTCATTGACATTTGAAGGAACGCCTTCTTCATCTCCGGGGCCGCCTTGGCAAAGGGCTTCTGCTGCACTTCCATCTGCAGAATGCTGTGGAAGAACGGCTGAATTCGGGCCTTCGCCTCCTTCAGCGTGACACCCGGTTTGAGCCGGCCGAATACGGTCACCCAGCGCGATCGCCGATCATTCAGGTCCATATTACGGCCCAACTTGGCGGCCATAGTCACCGGTACGCGAATTTGCGGCGCATAATTGGGATCGGTCCCTGAGAATCCAGGTGGGCTGACGCCGATCACAGTGAACGGGAACCCATTGATCAAAAGTTTCTGGCCCAGAATGGCGGGATTCGCCGCAAACCTCCTCTGCCAGAAGTCATAACTGAGAACCGCAACAGCGTGCCCGCCCTGATACAAGTCATCACTTGCTGTGAACAGCCTGCCAAGCGTGGCGCTGACACCGAGTACCGGGAAATAGTTGCCCGACACGATCTCCCCGGCAACACGTTCCGTTCGCCCGCTGAACCCCAGACTCATCTGTACATCGCGGAAGCAGAAGGTGCCCTGAAAGCCGAGATCGTGATCGCGGAAATCCTGATACATGGGATACGAAAGCCGATTCCAGCCCTGGTTGCTTCCGTAATGCCTGCCCAACGCGCTTAACAGCACCAATTGCCCCGGCTCTTTCACGGGAAGCGAACGCACGAGAATCTGGTCTGTGAGCGAAAAAATCGCTGTGTTTGCCCCGATGCCAAAAGCGATGGACAAAACGGCCACGGTGACAAACAACGGAGACTTGGCGAAACTGCGAAGGGCGAAGCTGATATCCCGCCTCAGGTTCATAGTTTTCCTTTGACGAACGTTCCGGGCTGTAGTTAGGGGAGGAATTTATTTCTTTTTACGGAGGTAAATCTGCCCGTTGAAGGTGGTGAATTGATACTCTGGACCGCCGCCATTGATCGTTCCTCGAAGCGTGCGATCGAAACGCAGCCGATAGTGTCCGTTTTTCTGTTGTGAATCGGATTCCTCCACCCGACTTCCCGGCTCAAACTTCACTTCGAAATCGCTGTAAATTTCGCCATGATCGGTCTTCATCCGCACGTTCGCTTTCGGATTAGCCGGCAGCGTCACGTCGATATCGCCGTTCAATGTGCTGAAGGAAAGAGGTTTCGAGGGATCCACGCCATCGAGAATCGCGCTAACTTGTCCGTTCAAAGAATGCGCGTTCACTGTGCCCGAAACATTCTTCAGGATCACCCGCCCGTTCAGGTTGTTAGCCTCGATATCCCCTTCCACGCCTTCTACATCGATATCGCCGTTGTTCATGCATTTCAGCTGAAGCGACGAGCGCCGGGGCGCAGTGATGACGAGGTCCACAGGACGGCCAAAGGACGACGTCTTGATGTTGATCACGTTGTCTTCTTCCGTAATGTCAAGACCGGCATTGCCCGGCAAATTTAGTCGTTTCATGCCGCGCGACTCCGCGGGCCGGCGCTCAGGCGCGTCTTCGTTGCCGCGCGAGCGAGCTTCGACGGTGACCTCTTTTACGTTGCCACCGCGCACGGTGATTCCGCCCATCATCAGATGCGCCCGAATTCTTGCCGGCCGGCTGGCATCATCCAGTGGTACGGTTGCTTTCTGCGCTCCGTCTTGCGCGAAGATCAGGCTGGCGTACAGTAGCGCAAAGCCAAAAACATGTCTCATAACAGCTCTATTGCCCTCGATGTAACCGAATACTTCCGTTCAGCGTGTTGAAGCTCAACTCCGGACCGCCTTGGCCTGCTCGCCCCGCCGACATGTTATTTCCGTGGTACACGAATTTTCCCTCCCGGCGTTCACCCTCCGGCGCGGGCGCCATTCGCGGAGACACCTCGAAATCCGTGTAAACCTGCCCGTTCAACGTTTTGAACAGGAGATCCGCGGACAGGTCGTGGAGGAAGAACGCGTCCACCGATCCATTCACCGTCTTGAAGCCGCACGAAGCCGAGGGATTTTTCGCGAAGTGGATGGTGATAGGTCCATTCACGGTATGCACCTCTCCCGACCCGCGGATTGCGTTCATCCGGATTGCTCCATTCACATTGCCGACTTCGAAGTTGCCGTTCAATCCGTCGAGTTGGACATCGCCGCCATTAACGGTCGAGATCACTGCTTTTGCGTCCCGCGGCATCTGCACGTCGATGTCGTAGACGACTTGGTAGAAACGCCTGCCTCCGCCCGAACACGGTTGACCCTCGCCGTGACAGCGCCAGGGGGCATCGTAGTACACCGATACCTGTCCTGGCTGCTCCGAAATGTTGAGCTTTACATCGCGCTTCGCGTCAGCGAGATCGGCGTCCGTTTCGGCCCGAATCGTTTTGTGTACCGTAATCCGGACCGTCGAGCCAGCCGAGGCCGTCGCATGCACGTAGCCCTCAAGGTTGTCGACGACCACTCGATTCGGTGAGCCCGAAAGGGGCAGCGTCTTTTCGGTCATTTCCCGTTCCTTCACCGCCCAAGCGTTGGACGAAGAGCTGGCGAGGCACACCGGGCCCAAGCCGCACGTCGCAAACGCGAGGCAGACAAAAATTTTCATTTGTTTAGTCCTTTAGTTCAGTGACAGCTTTTGCAAGCCCCAGCGCGCCCGCTCCTGGACCGCGGAATTCACGCCACGTTCTTCGGCGAGCCTTCGCAATTCACCCGCGGCCGTACGGTCCTGAATGTGCACCAGCGAATCGATGAGCGCAATCTGCACCAGTGGCGAATCCTGTTGCCCGATAGAGCCGACCAATGCCTGCCGAACGTTCTTGTCACGGGTAAACTTCTCGAGAGCGTCCAGTGACGCGAGCCGCACATTCGTGTTCGGGTCGTGATTCAAAGCACGCACGAGCGCCGTCCGAAGCTCGGGATCAAGCTGATCGACTTGCATACTCCAGCTCACTCCCTCGAGCCGCGACGTCGCGGATTGTCGATCCATGAGTGACAACGCCACCGTCTGCCGTAATTCCTGTACCTGGGTGTGCAACTGATCCATTTGTTCGGAGGATGGACCGGCGCTCTTTTCACGGCCGACAAAAAGACCCAGAGCAAACAATGCGGCGGCCACGACACCCTGGCGCACCAGACCCGCGAGACCGGGTTTCCACCATGCGAAACCGCCCCTCGCCAAACGGGCTTGACGATTCGAGATGTCGTCAAGCTTGCGATAGAACCGGGCCCTCAAGAACGGGCTGGGCTGTTCCTGCTCCCTCTCGCCCAGATCTTTCCAGACGGTCTCCAGTTCGGCCAACTCACGCCGAAGCTCGCCATCGGTCTCGAGCCGTTCTTCGAACATTTTCTTCTCGTCTGCGCTTAACCCCCCCGAGAGATAGCCCGGGATCAAGTAACGAAACTCCTCAGACGTCATACAACTTTTCTCCACGCAATTCGCAGAACTTTTCCCGAAGCTCACGCAAGGCTCGATAGACGCGCACTTTCACCGTGTTTACCTCGCACTTCATGATCTTGGCGATCTCGTGGTACCGGAGATCGTGAAAGCGGCTCAAAACCAGGACCTCTCGCTTCTCCTCCGACAGAGTTTGGAGTGCCTCCTCCAGAAACACCCGGTCTTGCTTCCGACTGAAAAGTTCTTCCGGCATTGGTTCACGACTTCTAACCTCCAGCGTCTCCGGACTTATCGGCTCCGCAGAACGGCTTCGCAGCGTGTCGAAGAACGCATTGCGTCCCATGCGATATATCCAGACCGAAAACGGGAATTCCGGGTCATAGGTTCCGGCATACTTGAGCACGCGGAAGAACACCTCCTGCGTCAAATCCTCGCTGAGTGCGCGGTTACGCGAAAGCTGCATCAAGTAGCGAAACAGGCCCGCATGGTGCCGTTCAAACAGAACCGCGAGCTGGCCGCTATCGCCGCCCTGCACCAGCCTCATTAACGAGCTATCGGTCAGTTCCTCCACTCACCCTCAATCCTCAATACCGGCGAATTCGGCGAAGGTTACAAAGGTCTCGGAAGTTAAGAAGCTCAAGCCTCATCAGGTAGTTTCGCTTTTGGCGAGGTCCTCATCCCGGGTTTCCGGGATCATCAAAAGGCCTAACAGGGTCAGGACGGCAGAAACGGATAGATAGTAGCCGACATAGGAAAGTCCGTGGTTCTTTGCCAGCCAGGTCGCAATGTAAGGCGCGAGCGAAGCGCCAACGATTCCCGCGAAGTTGAATGCAAGTGAACTGCCGGTGTAACGGACCGCCGTCGGGAATAGCTCGGATAAGACAGTCCCGAGCGGCCCGTAAGTCAAGCCCATCAGCGATAGCCCGATTGCCATGGCCACCACCGCTCCGGCTGTGCCGGCTGTAAACAGCGGTGCCAGGATGAACCCGTAGGCGGCAATGGACACCGTCACCCAAAGCATGACGCTGCGGCGGCCGCGCTCAGCCCATAAAGCGGAGAGCGGTATCGTCACGGCGAAGAACGCAATGCAGAACAGTTGCATAAGAAGGAACTGACCCCGGCTATAACCGAGCGCGCTCGTTCCCCACGAAAGCGCAAACACCGTCATCAGATAAAACAGCACAAATGTCGCCAGACAGAGGAGTACACCGGCCACAAGCACCTTAGTGTGGCGGGCGAAAACCGCCATTATCGGAACTTTTACTTGCTCGCCGCGCTCCAGCGCCCGGCGGAATACTGGCGTCTCGGTGATCGTCAGCCGTACATAGAGCCCCAGGAACACAAGCACAGCACTCGACAGAAACGGCAGGCGCCAACCGAAAGCGAAGAACTGCTGATCCGTTAGCCAGCGCGACAGGAGCAGAAAGATTCCGCCAGACAAGAAAAAGCCCAGAGGCGCCCCGAGTTGAGGAAACATGCCGTACCACGCGCGCTTTCGCGGCGGGGCGTTTTCGATGGCGAGAAGAACGGCGCCTCCCCATTCGCCACCAAGACCAAGCCCTTGCCCAAAACGGCACAAAGCCAACAACAGCGGCGCGGCGATACCGATGCTGGAGTAAGTGGGCAGAGCACCGATTGCGACCGTCGATAAACCCATGGTGGAAAGGGCAATGATCAACGTGGTCTTCCGTCCGACGCGATCCCCGAAATGGCCGAATAGTGCCGAGCCAATCGGACGCGCCAGAAAGGCGATGCCGAAGGTTGCCAGAGAAGCTAAAGTGGCGGCGGTCGGATCGCTAGCGGGGAAGAACAAACGGGGAAAGACAAGCACCGCCGCCGTTGCATAGATATAAAAGTCAAAGAACTCGATGCTGGTCCCGATCAGGCTTGCGAACAGAACCTGACGCGGGGTGTTCAAAGGTCTCTCGGTGGGAACGGATGTCGCGCTCATCGGAATCTTTGATTATGAGGCTGCCTCCCGTGCGCCACTACCCGTCGTCGTGCCTCTCGCCCGTACAGTGCTCCCTGATTGCTAGCGACAATATGTCACGTCCTCACCGAACCTACGTCTAACCGGCATGTCTCGCCGCATCAGGTTGTCAAGCATCGCTACCTTCAAAGCTTTCGATTCTAGGCGATCCACGTCTC
>JBJMGJ010000496.1:0-5592 GCA_045807965.1 Bryobacteraceae bacterium
CTCGATATTCATCTGATCATGGATAACTACGGTACCCATAAGATGCCTAAGGTGAAGCGCTGGTTTGCGCGGCGGCCCCGTTATCATCTGCATTTCACTCCCACCAGTGCCAGTTGGTTGAATCAAGTTGAGCGCTTCTTTGGCCTGCTCACCGAACGCCGTATCTGCCGCGGAACCTTCGGCAGTGTCCGGGAACTGGAGTCCGCTGTCCGCGATTACCTGAACGATCACAATCGCAGCGCCAAACCCTTTGCGTGGACGGCCGACGCAGACTCCATCCTCAAGAAAATCGCCCGCTTTTGCTTGCGAACTTCTGACTCAGCACACTAGCGTAACCGCGAAAAAGCCAGCGGCTTTAGGATTACGTTGCTGATGTTCGAAACGATCTGGGGGTCTTTCATCTCGGCGGGTCCGCTGAGCTTTTTCCACTCCGCATCCGATTGGAACTCTTTCCAGAGGCGGTCACGCGCATCCCAGTCGTTGAAGGAAAGCATGTACGTGAGACTGGGCTGCCTCGGACCAACGATCGTCTCGCCAAAGAAGACCGGCCGCATTCCCACTCGCTGAAAGATCTGCATTTCCCCGTGGTTGAACATATCGATCTTGCGAGGGAGCGTCGCAAAGCTCTGAGATTCGTAGGTTCTCAGTTCAAAGATACGCGACCCTGCTGAGTTCTTGTCCGTTTCGACCACAACGGAAGGCATGGCATCGAAGCAGCGGAGAAGGCTACTCTCTACCCGAACGAACGGAAGCCCCTGCCCCCCACTCAGCTTCTGTAGTTCTCGATTGTGTCCTTCATCTTGACGGATCGCATTCAGACTTCCGCCCATGGCGGCCCATGATCCGAATTCGCTGACAGTGACGTAGTTCGGCCCGTCCGCACCGATGAAGTTCGTGAAGGCTCCCACGAGTTTCGCGCCCGAGCGTTCCAAAGCCGCTCCAAAGCCCTTCTCCAGATACTCAGCAACTCGCTTTGGCTGATCCTCCGGCGTGTTGTGGAGAAGCCAGTGGCGGATCTCGAGAAAATGATTGGAAGACTCCGCGGCGGTTGCGGAAAGGTCAATGAATGCAGACCCGGTCATGGCGGTCAGCATGTGGCGACGCTTCATGTCCAAAACTGTAACAGGGCAGGAGCGCGGTGCCGGCAAACGGGGCCGGCGCGGCTGGATTAGCTAATGATCTACCGAGCGGAGAGAACGACCTTCCTGGATTCGTCAGCAGGCGACAGCAGGGTATGTACCGCTTCACCCTCGACCTGTACGCCGACGAGATGTTCGCGCTTTCCGTCGCTCACAAACTTGAGGCCAGCTGCATCGCCGGATTTCATCATTGCACCCGGAACGCTAATGGTAGCGGCTGCTTTGCCGTTTCCCTGGATCATGATTAACCCGTTATCACCCCGGTGAATGCGGTAATTGCCGGCAGGAAAACTCTGCCCGGCAGCCACAAATTCAAAGGGTACGTGAACGGAAAGAGTGTCAAAAGGTGTAGCGGCCGGAAGCAAAGCGGGAAGGACGGAAGACCCGGCAACAAATAAGGCTTGGAACAACTTCATCGAGTTATGTTTCTCCTCTGGTTTAGAAATTTGGAACTAGGGGAGCGAACGGAGCACCAGCGTGAGCACAGAGCGATAGCTCTGGCCAAACAGAGACAGTCGTGACCTGGGACAGATCTTGCTTGCGGGGGAAGATGACGGTCGTCAAGGCCGTCGAGGAAGTTATGAATCGCAACCGATCGACGTCGGCGGCATTGCGTTGCGAGACGTAATAAAGGATAGGGCTTATCGACACAAAGGTCAATAAGCCCTAAACACTATCGGATGAATGGAGTGGTGACGGTTAGATGACTTCGACGCCCATACTACGGCAGGCGCCTTTCACTTGTTCAATCGCGGACTCGACGGTGAAGCAGTTGAGGTCAGGCATCTTGATCTTTGCGATCTCCTCCACTTGCTTTGCACTGATCTTGCCAACCTTGTTCTTGTTCGGCTCGGCTGAACCCTTGGCCAAGTTCACGGCCCGTTTGACGAGAATGGCGACCGGCGGAGTCTTCGTGATAAATGTGAACGAGCGATCCGAAAAAATCGTGATCACAACGGGAATGATCAAGCCTTCCTGATCCTTCGCGGAAGTCTTCGCGTTGAACGCCTTGCAGAACTCCATGATGTTCACGCCCTGCGGACCAAGGGCGGTACCCACCGGAGGCGCGGGCGTTGCCTTGCCAGCCGGGATTTGCAACTTTACTTCAGCCGTTACTTTCTTTGCCATTTTCGTTCCTTACTAATCTGCTTCCGCGGCCGCGGAGCTCAAATTTTTTCTACTTGCAGGAAGTCGAGCTCAACGGGGGTCGATCTTCCAAAAATTGTGACCATCACCCGCAGCGTGTTGCGCTCGAGGTTCACCTCGTCCACCTTGCCCGAGAAATTGGTGAATGGTCCGTCGATAATCTTGACAGTCTCATTCTTCTCAAAACTCATCTTGGGCCGCGGGCGCTCTGCGCTCGACGCCTGCCGATAGAGAACCGCATTGACTTCATCGGCGGTCAGCGGAACTGGTTTTGTTCCGCCCCCAACAAACCCGGTGACGCGAGGCGTGGATTTCACCGCATGCCAAAGCTCGTCGTCCATCTCCATTTCGACCAGAACATAACCGGGATACAGCAGGCGCTTGCTCGTTACCTTCTTGCCGTTCCGTAGTTCGACCACCTCTTCGGTTGGGATCAGAACCTGACCCACGCGATCGGCGAATCCAAATGCCTGGGCCCGGGTCTTCAGCGATTCAGCTACCTTCTGTTCAAACCCGGAGTAAGCGTGGATGATGTACCAATGCTTGGCCGGACCGACCGGCTCGTCCGGCGCGGCGGCGTGTTCGGACTGCTGCTCGGCCGGATGGTCAGTGCTCTCATCGTGGACTTCTTCCGGCAGTACACCGTCGTCCGACTCCAAAGGATCGGCACCGTCGTACTCGGCGAGTGTCCGGTCCTCTTCAGGCTCGGCGTGAACGGTATGAACCGCATCCTCTTCGTGAAAACTTCCGTTGGCCATGTTTTCTTTCCATTCAAAACGCGCTGCTTCTACTTGCGCGCAAAGTAATCAATCAGATGCTGTACGGTCGTGTTCACCACTGCATCCACAACAGCGAAATAGGCGGCAAACAAAAACACCGCGGCAATCACAACGCCTGTGGTTGCACGAACCTGTTTCCAGCTCGGCCAGGAAACCCGCCTCATCTCGGCCTTGACCTCGTCCATATAGGACTTCATCTGTTGAGGCCAACTACCCGCCTTACTCAGTTCCATTCAAAAACTCTCACCAGAAATTTCGACAAACTCGACTGTTTGCCCAGCGGCAAGAGGGCAAATAGGAGGACGCTGGCAGGGGCAGAGGGATTCGAACCCCCAAAGGCGGTTTTGGAGACCGCTGGTTTACCGTTAGCCTATGCCCCTGTTTCGGACTACTCTGTCAGGCTACCAAACTCCCACAAACTGGGATTCGCCCCAGGTAAATGCGGACGGTTACTTCGTTTCCCGATGGGGTTGATGCTTACGGCAGAACGGGCAAAACTTCTTCATTTCGATCCGTTCTGTCGTTGTCTTCTTGTTCTTCGTTTTGCTGTAGTTGCGGTTCTTGCATTCACCGCATTGAAATTGAATGATTTCTCGTGGCATCTTCTAATCTTTCTCGTGTTTCTCTTATTGAACTAGGCCAGGATCTCCGTGACAGTGCCTGCGCCGACGGTTCTGCCGCCTTCGCGAATGGCGAAGCGCAGTCCCTTATCCATGGCAACCGGCGTGATCAATTCCACTTCGATCGCCACGTTGTCGCCCGGCATGACCATTTCCATACCTTCCGGCAACTTCGCCACACCCGTCACGTCCGTGGTGCGGAAGTAGAACTGCGGCCGATAGCCATTAAAGAACGGCGTGTGCCGTCCGCCCTCTTCCTTCGAGAGCACGTACACTTCACCCTTGAATCTCTTGTAACCCTTGATCGATCCCGGCTTCGCGAGCACCTGGCCGCGCTCGACATCGTTCTTTTCAATGCCGCGCAGCAGCAAGCCGACGTTGTCGCCCGCCCGGCCTTCGTCGAGCAGCTTCTTAAACATCTCAACGCCCGTCACAACCGTCTTGCGGGTATCACGGAAGCCGACGATCTCCATTTCCTCGCCAACCTTGCAAATGCCCTTCTCAATACGGCCCGTCACCACAGTTCCGCGGCCCTGAATCGAGAAAATGTCTTCGATCGGCATCAGGAACGGCTTGTCGATCGCACGCTCCGGGATGGGGATGTACTCGTCCACCTTCGCCATCAGCTCGTCGACCGTCTTCTGCCACTTCTCTTCCCCGTTCAACGCGCCCAGCGCACTCACGCGCACCACCGGCAGATCGTCGCCCGGAAACTGATAGCTCGACAGCAGCTCACGCACTTCCAGTTCAACCAGCTCGAGCAACTCGGGATCATCCACCATGTCGACCTTATTCAAGGCCACCACAATGTACGGAACGCCGACCTGGCGAGCGAGCAGAATGTGCTCACGCGTCTGCGGCATCGGTCCGTCCGTCGCCGCCACCACGAGAATCGCGCCATCCATCTGCGCCGCGCCCGTGATCATGTTCTTGATGTAATCCGCGTGTCCCGGACAATCCACGTGCGCATAGTGACGGTTCGCCGTCTCATACTCCACGTGCGCCACCGCGATCGTGATACCGCGCGCCTTCTCTTCGGGCGCGTTGTCGATCGAATCAAAGGTCCGCGCCTTGTTCTTCGGATTGTGCTTCGCCAGCGTCGTCGTGATCGCCGCCGTTAACGTCGTCTTGCCGTGATCGATGTGCCCGATCGTCCCAATATTTACGTGCGGCTTGCTGCGGTCAAATTTCTCTTTCGCCATTCGTACTCTTCAATCTGTATCTGATTCCCTGCAGGAAGGAGACTACACCTAAGGAATGGGCGGACACACGTATTGCGTGCGTTCCCATCAGAAAGAATAACACTAAATGTCTGATTCGGTATCGAATTGCTGTCGAGCTAACGCGAGACGCCCACGCAGTGTTTCCGGCAAATCCCGTTCAAGCTCCGGAGTAATGAACCCGACTTGATCGAGGACTTCGAGATGAACTACATCTTTGGGTCCTAGTGAGTTAAGTTCGATTATCAGAAGATCTCGTAGCGGGGCGACAGGAATGGTAAAACCAAACAGAGTTTTCTCTCCTGGATTGAGATCGGGGTTTGCAATCGGGTAAGAAGATTTAGGCTTTTCGCCAACAAACAGCAGGTGTAGGGGTTCCGATGATTCCTGTCCCGGTCCAATGAGCGCATAGTCCCCGAGCATCCGCTTAGGCTCGTAGCCAAGCAGAATCGCAACGCGGACGATTTGATCGAGATCTGACCTGCGAATCAGCACATCGATGTCGCGGGTTAAAAATGACCGGCTACGCTTCGCGGCAGAGAAGATGAGCATTGACGGCTAGGCCTCCGATCACCTGGAAAGGAACGCCAGCCTCTGCGAACAGGTTCAGAACACGCTCGAGGTCCTCTGCTAAGGAGTACATGCCTCTTTCGAAAAGAAGGTTGAGGGGACCCTGTCGAGCAGATTC
>JBJMGJ010000497.1:0-5792 GCA_045807965.1 Bryobacteraceae bacterium
AGGCGATCTGCAACCTTTGCAATGACCTTGAATTTAATTTCGTCAGGGCAGTCGATCCGCAGTTCGGGTGTCGAGTACAAATTCGGAATGCTTTCCATTTGATAAGACAGCGGCTTGCCCGATTTGCTCACGATTTCGAGCAATCGGCACGCCGCGTAAATCGCGTCATCATACCCGTAATACCGGTCGGCAAAGAACATATGGCCCGACATCTCGCCGGCCAATTCGGCATGCTCTTCCTTCATCTTGGCCTTTATCAGCGAGTGCCCGGTCTTATACATGATGGGATTTCCGCCAAGCTCTTTCAGCTTGTCGTACATAACCTGAGAGCACTTCACCTCGCCGATGAAGGTCGAACCGGGTTTCCTCGAGAGGATCTCTCGTCCGAAGATTAAAAGCAGCATATCCCCGAACACTACGTTCCCCTTCTCGTCGACAGCGCCGATGCGATCGGAATCGCCATCGAATGCGATGCCCAGTTCGGCCTTGCCGCGGACCACCTCCGACTGGAGGGCTTTTAAATTCGCCAGAACGGTCGGATCGGGGTGATGGTTCGGGAAAGCCCCATCCATATCGAAGAAGAGTTCCGTCGCTTTGATGTTTAGCTTTTCGAGAAGTCGATGCATCACTGGCCCTGCCGTTCCATTTCCCGCGTCAATCACAACGGGCACCGGCCGTTCGAATTCAAACTGTTGAGCGATCTCGTTGACGTATGGAGTGACGGCGTCGACCAACTTGACACTGCCCTGCCCCGCTTCGAAATTTGCACCCGTTATGAGCTTGTAAACTTCCTGTATCGCCTCCCCGTACAGTGTGCCGCTCCCGCATACAGTTTTGAAACCGTTGTACTCCGGGGGATTATGGCTGCCCGTGATCATAACGGCGCCATCCGCCTTGAAGTGCACAGCGGAAAAATAGAGAACCGGTGTAGGCACGGTCCCGACGTCAAGCACCGTGCAACCGCTCGCCAGAAGACCTTTCAGGAGAGCATCGTGGAGCCGATTCCCGCTGAGCCGACAATCGCGGCCAAGGCAGATAATACGACCGCTATGACGGATCAGATAAGTCGCTAACCCACGTCCCAAAACTTCAACATCCGCATCGCGAAGCTCCTGGTCTGCGATGCCACGAATGTCGTACTCCCGAAAAATACTCGCTTTGAGCATAACTCTTGAGGATAGCTTTAGAGACTTTCAAATACAGAAAACGTGTTATCTACTCGATCACCTCGCGCCTGACAGTTAAACTTTCGAGATACTCCTTGTCGAGGTCGTAGCCAAACCCGACCTTGTCCGTAAGCTCGATCGCTCCGTTGCCCGTAATATCGACAGGCGGAGAGATAATATCTTGCCTCCAATAGCGTTTGCTGGCGGAAACATCACCCGGAAGAACGAAATTTGGCAGGGTCGCGAGCGCAATATTGTGAGCGCGCCCGATCCCGGATTCGAGCATCCCTCCGCACCAAACCGGAATCCCGGCGGACAGGCAAAGATCGTGGATCCTTTTGGCAGCTCCAAACCCGCCCACTCGGCCCAGTTTGATGTTAATGATGCGTCCAGCGTTCAGGCGAATCGCTTGCTCGGCATGATGCGGAGTGCGAATACACTCGTCGAGACAGATCGGCGTCTCTAAAGCGTTTTGCAAAACCGCGTGATCAATGATGTCGTCGTGAGCGAGAGGTTGCTCGATCATCATCAGGTAAAACTCGTCCAATCGTTTCAGATGTTCCAGATCTGCCAGCGTGTAGGCGGAGTTTGCATCGGCCATCAACTTGATTTGAGGAAAGCGCTCTCTCACCTGACGAACAACGTCTACGTCCCACCCCGGCTTGATCTTCATTTTGATCCGCTGGTACCCCGCATCGAGCTCCGTGGTGATCTTTTCCAGAAGCTGCTCAACGCTGTCCTGAATGCCAATCGAGACTCCGCAGGGAATTTCACGTCGCGCGCCGGCGCTGATGGTCTGCCAGAGAGGTTGGTTTTCGAGGCGCGCCTTCAGGTCCCAAAGCGAGGCCTCCACGCCGCCTTTCGCCATGTAGTGCCCACGGATCTGTGAGCATAACGAGAGCACGTCCGCGGGCTCATTGAGTTCGCGGCCGAGCACGCGCGGGGCGATGTAATCTGTCGCGAGACTCCACACGGAAGTTGTCCACTCCTCGTTGTAAAACGGATTCTCCCCGGCTGTTACTTCACCCCAACCCGAGACGCCGTCGCTGATGGCTTCCACCAGGACGATGTCCCGCGAAAAGGTACGGCCGAAGCTTGTTTCAAAGAAATGAACCAGAGGCATCTTGATCTGCCTCAAAACGATCCGATCTAATTTGATTCCCATGGACTCAATAAATAGGTTCCGAACTCATCCGTCCTTTCGAACCCCGTCACAGCCCATCCCTGTCCGAAGTAGCGATCGAACTCCGATCCGATCTCCGCCTGCAAGGCACGAGCATAGTCCGGATCTTTTCTTCTGATCTCGGCGATGTCCGCGGGCACGGAGATTCGCGCACACGCATGGCGCTTCGAGACCGCGCAAGCGTTCTCTTGGCCCAGGATTTCGCTTACGCGAGGCGAACGCAGATGCCACTCCGCGATGAGACGATCGGTCGGAAGTCCAGTGTGTAAGTGGCTGGTTGTGGTTCCGTACTGATTGTGGATGAACCGGCGCACAATACTTCCCAGCTTCTCGACGTTGAAGAACGCGTTCTTCAGTTCGAGAGGATCGAAGGTCCACTCGATCAGATCGACGCCGGACGCTAATGCGAATTCCCGCTGTACCAGCTTCATGCGCCTGCCCAGTCCCGTATTGCGATAAGGACCAAGTACGCCGAGCATATGGCTGTAGAGATAGCTTCGGCCCGGCGGCTTTAAACCAGGAATGCAGAGGCAAAACGCGACCAATTTGTCAGCGTCGTATCCACCTAGCACCTGGCCGCCAATCTTGCTGGCAACGACGAATAATCGCCGAGGCAGCAACTCGACATCGTGAAACCCCCAAATTTCCTGCTGAATGCCCACCACCTCGGAAAACTCTTCGAGGGTTTCCAACTGGCGGATTTGGAGAGAAGAGGGGTCCATATTGCGGGGCGGTCTGGAGTTCTCATTGTAGAAGAAGACTCTATCCCCTTGTGGCCGTGCAACAGCCTCTGTTAGGGAGTAGACTGTACACGAACTTCATCGTTCACCAGGAGGTAGACACATGGCATTCGAAGACAGGATCGTAGTACCCGGAACCGAGAGTGTTCATCGGCCCGGCCTTGAACCCGCCGGCCCGGCAAAACCAGAGGAGACCGTCACCGTAACCGTCGTTCTCGATCGCGCTGGCAAGACCCGCGGTTTGAAAGAGGACGCGACCGGATCTCAGAATTCAGAAAGTGCCGGCACGACAGTTGGCGCCAGCCCGGCCCAGATCTCGGCCGTGGAAGACTTCGCGCATCATGCCGGTCTCACTGTTGTCGAAAGTAGCGCGAAAAAGCGGCGTGTGGTCCTGGCCGGTACGCTCGAGCAACTGCAACAAGCGTTCAGCGCGAAAGTGGTCAGCTTTCGGCAACGATCCACCGGACGCGAATTTCGCGGACGCGAAGGCACGCTTTCCGTTCCTAAAGAACTGGAGGGCGTTACTGCCGTCCTTGGGTTTGATACGCGGCCGATTGCAAAACCGCACTTTCGCGCGCGCCAGGCTGGTGCAACCAGCTACACACCTCAGCAGGTCGCGGCTATGTACAACTTTCCGACGACCGGCAATGGAAACGGGGAGACGGTGGCAATTATCGAGCTCGGCGGAGGTTATCTAAAAGCCGATCTGGACGCCTACTTCAAAGGTTTGAAGCTGAATAGTCCCAGCGTTACAGCAGTTTCCGTGGACGGCGGCAAGAATGCGCCCGGCTCCGATGCGGACGGTGAAGTGATGCTCGATATCGAAGTGGTCGGCGCAGTTGCGAACGGGGCCAAAATTGCCGTTTACTTTGCTCCGAATACCGACAAAGGCTTCGTCGATGCCATTACGGACGCGGTACACGATACAACCCGGAAGCCTTCCGTCATTTCGATTAGCTGGGGCCAATCAGAAGATGCGTGGAGCGTGCAATCACGGAACGCGATGAACGCGGCTTTGCAGGATGCTGCCACACTCGGCGTCACCGTCACAGTCGCTTCGGGCGACGACGGATCGACAGATGGAGCCGCGGACAAGAAGCTCCACGTGGATTTCCCGGCTTCGAGTCCGTTTGCTCTCGCCTGCGGCGGAACAACCCTCAACGGCAGCGGAAAGACGATCTCATCAGAGACCGTCTGGAACGAGATCGCAAAAAACGAAGGCGCAACGGGTGGTGGTGTGAGCACGGCATTTGCCTTACCCAGCTACCAGCAATCGGCAAAGGTTCCTAAGCAACCGCAGACGAATTTCCTAGGACGCGGCGTACCGGATGTGGCGGGAGATGCGGATCCAAGCACCGGTTACCAAGTTCGCGTTAATGGAAAGAACCAGGTCATCGGAGGCACTAGCGCCGTTGCTCCGCTTTGGGCGGGGCTGGTCGCGCTCATGAACCAACAGCTTGGAAAACCCGTTGGTTTTCTGAACCCTAAGCTTTACACTCTTGGCTCGGGCGTATTTCGGGACATCGCTAGCGGGAACAACGACGACAGCAACCTCGGCTTTTACAAAGCACAAGCAGGGTGGGACCCGTGCACCGGCTTGGGCAGTCCGAACGGCGCAGCTCTTTTGAAGAGTCTGTCGACCACCTCGGGTACGAGTCGGGCGGCCATCGCCGGCAGCGCTCCAGCTCACAGCGCATCAGCCAATTGGTCGGAGTTACCGGCGCCGGACGAGCACCCCATCGAGGCGACTATTCTTCTACGGCGCCCGGAGGGTGAAGATGCGGCCGATCAGTTACTGCTAAGCGGCAGTCCCCAAATCTCATCGGGAGACGCCGAAGCTGCAACCGCGGCGTCTCCCGCGGACATCGAGCAAGTGTCTAGCTTTGCGGAACAGCACGGACTGTCGATCAAAAGCGCGGATCCGGCCAAACGAACGGTTCAGGTACAAGGCAGCGCGGCCCAGATGAAGCGGGCATTCGGTGTCGATCTGGGCTTAGTATCCGAGAGCGGAAACCAATACGTAAGCCACCGCGACGCGATCTCTATTCCGCAGTCGCTGTCCAATCTTGTAACGGCCGTGCTCGGTTTAGATCAGCGCCCGGTCGCTGAACCTCGAGACAAGTCGAAGGTCTGAGCTCAGTCCCAATCTAGGTAGTGTGCTTGTTCCAGGGGTCGTAGGTGCCGAGGGTCCAGGTATGCCCTTCCAAATCCTTTACCGAAAACTCTCGGCCGCCAAAGTGCATGTCCTCGATCGGCCTGATCATTATGGCTTCGGATGCCTGTGCGCGTTCATAGATTGCATCGGCATCCGGAACAACCACGTAGATGCTAGACGTTTCGAAACCGTCCAACTCGGCGGGTGCTTTAAATCTGCGGGCATTTCCGTCACTCTTTTGCGATCCCAGCATCACCATACCGCCGTTGAGCGTTAATTCCGCGTGCACGATAGTGCCGTCCGGCGCGCGCCGGATAGACGGCGTGGCGCTCGAATCCAAGAACGTCACAGAGCCACTCGATCGCCGCCGATGCGTCACGATAACGCAGGGCGGGCATGATCGTCGAGTTTGTCCGTGTTGCAACAGTTGCCATATCGCCTTCCTCTGTAACCTATGTTGGAACAAGACAGCCAAGGTCGTGTTGGAAAAGAAACCAGAATCGGCGACTCTGCGTATGTGGTTCGCCGTGCGCTGTTGGAGTCACGTC
>JBJMGJ010000498.1:0-3803 GCA_045807965.1 Bryobacteraceae bacterium
ACACACTATCAATACACCACACTAATCATATCTACCTTTTCGACAGCACCCTCGGCCATGTCGCATTAGACCGAGCGATCGCCGAGTTCCTGGACGCGCATCAAACGGCGAAGAATCTGATCGTCTACTACTGTGGCCACGGCGACTTCCTAGAAGGAAAGGAATATTTCCTCGCCCTTCGCGACACTCGCCGCGATAATCCCTATTTCACTAGCTATCCGATAAAGTCGCTGGCGGGTACGCTCAAGGAACACGCGCGCTACCTATCGCGCTATCTCGTCCTCGACTCGTGTTTCTCGGCGGCGGCATTTGACGCTTTCATGTCCGCCGCGCCGAGCCAGGTTGTGCTCCAGCAGGCGCGGGAAGAATTCGAACCTGCGGATACGCCCGGAGTGGGTACCGCGCTGTTATGCGCAGCCAGCCGGCGCGATGCCGCGGTTGCGCCTCCGGACTCTTTGCACACGATGTTCACGTGGGCGCTGCTGGAGGTCTTGCAAGGCGAGGGCGTCGTCCATGAGACGTTGTCGTTGGCCCAGGTGCATGATCGCGTTTGGCCCGTGATGCAACGCCACTTCGGCGCGAGCGCGGTAAGACCGGAACTGCACAATCCAAGCCAGCAGGGCGGCGTCGTCGGCAATCGGCCTATCTTCCCGACCCTGAACTCCGCCGTGGCAGATGGACCCGAAACAGCGGAAGGCGAGGAATTCCGCGATGCCATCCGGCAAGGGCTCGAAAGCCCGTCCGAGGATTCGATTCAGTGCGTCGTTGTAATAGCCGAACAGCATGAAGACGCGGCAGCCTTCCCGCTGAGAGAGCACGTACGACGCGCGTTTGAGCACTACGACAGCGAAATTCGAACGTCGTTCGGGAGATATAGGAGAGTTTATCGAGGTGCGGCAAAGATAACCGAAGAGCCCAAGCCCGAATCGCTTCGCGTCACGTTGCTCGTCCTGAGGGTGCAAGACGCCTTTGAAAGCGAAGACGCGTTGAGACGCAGTGTGGAGGCCATGTGCAGGGCAGACATCGCTATTTTCGATATCACGGGACAAGAGCCTGGCGTCATGATGTTTCTCGGGGTTCGATCGGTCGCGCGTCGCGGTGTGACGATCTCAAGCTTAGGGGGCGAGTATTTGATGGGCGCCGAGTTGGATCTGCCCTTCAACATCCAGACGCTAAACGTTGTGTTCCACTCCGCCAAGCAGCAGCAGGAGGGTCGGGACCCTCTGCACCTCATCGGCTCCAAGATTCACACGGGCTTCGATGAGCTGGCCAAGTTACCCTTTTACCTTGACTTGCCCGCCTACGATTCGGTTCGGCGACTTGGCCGCGATCCGGCATCTTATCGCCCTCTCCGGTTCAATGAGCAGGTCCTTGTGCTCTGTCCGTTCAACGGCGAGTACACGAAGCGGAATTGGGCGACCTATTTGACAAAGGAACTGCCATCGCGCCTGAAAGCGGAGGCGAAAAAACTCTTCCCTGAAGGGAACAACGTTGCTCCGCCGCGTCTCGTCCGCTTGCTGGACATGGACACACCCCGTCTCGTTGCGCAGACTCTCTTTGAATCGATTCGTCGCACCGAGATGTGCATCGTGGACTGGACGCAACTGAGGGCGAACGTCATGTTCGAGCTGGGCGTACGGCTTGCGGTCAACCCGTTGGGTGCTGTGCACATTATTGAGCAAGGCGCTCCCGTGGACGGCGCTTGCCGGTATGCCAAGCAGATGATCGAGCTATTCAATCCCATCTATTACCAGTGCGTTCCCGGGAAGATCAAGGCATACAACCAAATGATGGAGCGCTTCGTTGAGAGCCTCAATCCATCCAGACAGGACATTCAGAACCTGGTGTACCGAACTGCGGCAGCCGCGTTCGACGTTAGGTCGGATCCCGTCGCAATGCCGATTGTAGAAGAACTGGAGAGCGCGGCGGAGTTGCTCGCCAGCGAAGACGAGGAACGCAGCGGTATCTCGCAAGCGCTATTTTCCGAGAGCAACAAACAGGTGCTCGAGCAAGTACAAGCCGCAGCGGCAGCGCGTCGACTAGCAGCGTGGTCGTTTATTCACTGCAGTTACCCTCCTGAGACTATTCGAAGCACGCCGGACTTGGTTGAGCGATACCGCAAGCTCGGCGCCTTGGTCCGGAGTTGGCTGACGGACCACCCGGATCCGTATGTTGACAATCTGATCAAGGAAGGTCTGAGAACCGTGCGCATGACCTCGCGCACCGGAGGCGCGAAAGCATAGTGATTTCCGTAACTCAGTCGGCCGACGCGCTCATTGCCAAGGTGAAGACGCGTGAAGCGGAGGCAAAGCAGTTCAAGTTAGATGGGGATTACCAAGATGCTATTGATGTTCTAAGCGAGGCTATCGATCTCATCGAGCAATCCGGCTGGCGAGAACGAGTGGATTCGGTAGAAATCGTAAACGACGACGACCGAACTGTCGCCGAGCATCTGGCCGAATGTTACGGAATGATGGGCGGCAACTACCGGGCCTTGCCGGATGTTCTGAAACCCGCGCTCGAGTGTTTCGCGAGCGGCAGAAAATATGAAGCAGACCCGCGGTTCGATATCAAGAGCTCCTACAGTTTGGTGAATGAACTCATCGTCCCCATCGAAATGGGAGTGGCGACGGCGGCGAGCTTGCGTCCGAGCCTCGAAAGGGCGGTTTCGGTCCTCGAGCGTCAAGTGCAGGGCCCCAGACGTCTCGACCGGTGGGCGTGGGCCGATCTGGGCGAATGCCGGTTACTGGCCGGAAACTCGGCAGGAGCTATTGAGGCGCACCAACGTTTTAAGGAACTGGCTGATCCGCGTCAGATTCGGTCTGCTCGCATGGTTTTAGAGCGGTTGGCGGAAGCCATGCGTCTCCAGGAACCCGACTCAGCGGAGCAGGTCCGACGGGGCGCCGAACTTCTGGTCTAATCCGAGTCTGCGAGATTGTCTTCACCTCGACTGAACGTAAATGCCGAACGACGAGCGCGTTACAAGAGCTCAGGCCGAAAGAGCCTGTTCGCGCCGCAGATTTGGGTGTTTTCCTGGCCGGGAGACAACGGAGGGGAATTCCAAATGGAAGCGTGTACCGCGATTGGGCTCACTCTCCACTTCAATGACCCCATTGTGCTCCTGCACGATTCCGTACGTGATGGACAATCCCAGGCCGGTGCCCTTTTTCGCGCCTTTCGTAGTGAAGAATGGATCGTAAATACGCGAGAGATTTTCGGGCGCAATGCCCTGCCCCGAATCGGCAATCTCAATGTGTGCTAAGGTTTCTTCGGTCCATGAGCGCACGCGCAAGGTTCCGCCCCCTTGCATCGCGTCGCGCGCGTTGATGAAAAGATTAAGGAATACCTGCTGCAGCTTGCCCGGGTTTCCGCGGATCCGTGGCAACTGTTCGGCCAGACTCAACTCAGTGACGACGCCCGCCTTTTCAAATTGATGCTCGACAAGGTTGGTTGTCTCACGAATGACGCGATTCAGGTCCAGTTCGACAAACTCGGTCGGAGAAGTCCGCGAGAAATTCAGTAGCGAATTGACGATTTCACTCGCCCGGAAGGTTTGCTTTGCGATTTTCTCGAGCAATTTCGATTTCTGGTCGTCCCCCGAGACCTGTTTCGTGAGCATCTGCGCGTAGGTAGAGATCACCGCAAGGGGCGTATTGACTTCGTGGGCGACACCGGCCGCCAGCAAACCAATCGAACTGAGCTTATCGGCCTGGACTAAGCGGCGTTCGAGATCGTCGCGATCAGTAATGTCATCGAAAATGATCAACCGGCCGATTTCTTGGAAGTCTTTGGCGACAAGGGGA
>JBJMGJ010000499.1:0-11750 GCA_045807965.1 Bryobacteraceae bacterium
ACCATTCCCCCGAGGTCTTCCAAGGACCGGCAGAACGAACAACCAAGCCCTTTATGCCGTTTGCCGTGATTCTTTGAGGAGCAGAGTCGTTCACCTTTACTGTTGCGCTGAGTGCGGGACGAAATATACGAATGGCCAAGCGTAGCGTCTCCTCACGCGCTTCCCCGGGGCGTGTAGCCATGGAAGCAGTCTCATCGCCGATAACCGGCATTTTTAGCTGGAATGCATCCGGTCTGTGAGTATTGAGGAGAACCGGTGAGCCTACATTCTCTTTTCCGACCATGCCGCCGATTCGCGCCAGGGTAATTTGCAATTTGTCCGGAGCCGGAGTAGAAGGAGTAAATATTCCTCCTTGCAATCGTTTAGGCTCTACAGCTTCAAGTTTTAGAGTAAAACCCAGGATCGGAGCTGGCGGTGAATGACGCTCCAAATGCAATTGCAAAAGTTTTAGCAGGGTCTGGTGTTCCGTCAGAGGAACGGGAAACTCCAATTCGCAGCTGTATTGCCTTTGCTCTTCGAGGCGGAATTTCGCTTGTAACAGCCTCGCCGCCATTGATTGCATCCGTAACCGTTCGCATAGATCGCCTAAGGCGCGTCCCAGCAAGAACAACAGGGGTTCCAGCAAACGGACGCTATTCTCGAGCTCCATGCTTATTTCATAGTTGGTTGTAAAAGAAAAGAGCCGTAATGGACGACGAAGTTCGCCCGCCGCCAAACTTCGCAGGTAGACGCCAGCTTTACCCAATCGTTCGGCCACGCCCTTTTCCGGCAGATCGGCAAATTCACCACAGGTTTTAATTCCCCACTTTCCCAGCGTTTCCAAGAGATGAGGATCAAAATCAGCCTGATGTTCAAACAAGGCGGAAACGGGAAGAGCTGCTATTTTGTTTCTTTCGTCACCTGGGGTCACGAGAGTGACGCCGAATAAATTGCGTGACAGCAGAATTGCTGTGTCCGGGTCCTCCGCAATCGCCAGATTGGCATGCAGCTTTCTTTCGTATCCATAACGGCAAATTTCGGAAGCAATCTGGTACGGCGACCCCAGAAGCCGCCGCAGCGGAGCGATCGAAAAGACAACAGTATCCTTTGAGGTTTGTTCAACTTGGGGGGAAAATTGCAGTGCCAGGTTTAAGAGTTCCTGTTCGGCAAACTCCGTTCCCGAAAGGTGAAGGGCCGCAAACAAGTACAACTCCCTAAATCGCTGCCCGTAAGGCTAGCTTTTGAGCGGTTCGCAACGTTTTGCGATATGCGCCTGCCGTTTCGATCCCTGAGAGCAGAAGAGAAGGATGCTCACCACTCCAATGAATTTGTTGAAGTGTCACCTCTAAGTTGCTAGAAGTAGAGGATTTCGCCTGCGGATATGTGCTGCACACCAGGACGGTAGTCGGTGTGTTTTCTACCGCTCGGCCAAAACGATACCAGTAGGAAAGCGGAATCTGCTGTAAAAGCCGAAGGGGTACTTCACACAGATCCAGACAAACGACACTAAACCCCCCGGCATGGAGAAGAAGATCCGTTGCCCGCAGAGCATGTGCGGAATTTCCATTGCACCGGATCCAGATCAAACGGTTCAGTTCGACTCCGGCCTCCTCTGCAGAACGCGGATGAAAGTTTCCACACGTGTCTACAATCGCGCATACTTCTCCACGACGGGTAGCTTGCGCCAATACATGGAGACAAACAGAGGTTTTTCCCGAAGACCTTCGCCCGGCGATTTCTGTCATAGCGCCTCGCGGCAACCCGTTCTGAAATATGCCCTCCAATAATGGAAGCGGCAAAGGGGGAAACTTGGGTTCCGCCTTCACCAAGCGGAGAGCGGAAGCGGACTGCCACAGCGGGACAGAGTCGTGCAAAGCAGAAGCTGAATTCGCCATTTGTTCGCCTATTGGTATTGTGTTGGAGTCCATAGCGAAAATCAAGAGAGTTTTGGGGCCGTGCTTGTGTTTTAACGGTTAGCTTGACCCGGACGGAAACTTATGTCGTCCCAGTTGGTCAACAGGGCAGGGTTCGCCATGAAACGATCAGTCACTTCTCTGCTTTGTGCTACTGCATTTTGCTTCGCAATTTTTGCGGGGCAGCAAACAAGTCCGTCTTCGCCGCACGGCAATCCTCAAGACGTACCGAAGCAGAAGCCGGGAACCGACAACCCCGATGTGGGTAAGGGGGAACGCCCGACGCCGGACACTCATTCCACAAGAAACAATGACGACGTTCCAAAACAGAAACCGGGAACGAACAATCCGGATTTAGGTAAAGAACGGCGGTCAAAACCCGACACTTCCACCAACAGCGCGGGCAAATCGAAGTCTAAAGGCAAAGGCCAAAGTACTTCGACTTTACCTCCGAACTAAAAGATAGTAGAAAGTCAAAGCGCCGAAGATCACGACCAGATTGATCGCCAACAGCGACGTTAAGGCGAGGAAAAGATAACGTTCTTTGCTTCTGCGAGGCACGTCGTCCGGCCCCGGGGGGAGCGGTTCGAACGACAGGTCGTTCTTGACAAGTTCCGGCATGAATGTTTCCGAAGACTTTGTCGGCAATTTTCAGAATATTTCTTAGCCTAGCCGCACCAATCAGTGTTTTCTTATTCCGCTTCTGTCAATCTCGACTGGATGTCCCGTTTCCAACTTCCAAATAGCGGTGCTCGCAGAGCGCGCCCCAAGAGATCGGAACTCCATTCCGTTCCCTTATACAACCCAACCACCTCGGCAACGCTTACCTCCTGCGGATCGCTTTCGACCTTTTCAATTGCGTCGCCGCGTCTCACTTCGCCTTCTTCGACGACGGAGAAATAGATCCCAGGGCGCTCGTTCTGCCAGAATTTTTTCACCATATCGGCGCGCTCAAACCGCAGCGCCAGCTTGTAGCAGGGCATTCGCGGCTGTGTCACCTGGAGAATCGCTGATCCCACCTGGAACTGGTCCCCGATGTGAACCGCTTGTTCCACCAATCCCTCGGTTGTCAGATTCTCGCCGAAGGCACCGAACGGCAACTCAGGCACGCCAAGTTCTTTTCGCCAGAAATCGTAGTGCTCGATGGGATACAGATAAACCGCTTTATACGGACCTCCATGGACCCGAAGATCCACCACCTCATCGCCTTCCACCTTTGTGCGTTTGATCGCAACCGGCCCGTCCACAGGTGTTTTGAAAATGCCGGTTCGAACAGTACGTCCATTTGCGGCTACGCTTCTCGCCTTGCCAGTGTTGACCGACACTACGCGCGCCAAACTAATTGTTACCTCCTGAGACTTTGCCTAGATCCTCTTATCGTCGCAAAAACCACATCGCCGCGGCACAGCTAAATTCCACCAGATAGCGAAACTTCGCCTGCAAGGTCATCATCTGACCTCGCATGGAATACAGGCAACTCGGCTATTCGGGCTTAAAAGTGCCCGTTCTTAGTTTTGGTACCGCGACTTTTGGAGGCGGCAGCGAGTTTTTTCGTGCCTGGGGCGAAACGGACGTTCAAGAAGCAACACGACTCATTGATATTTGTCTGGAAGCGGGGATCAATCTGTTCGACACCGCTGATGTTTATTCCCAAGGTTTATCAGAAGAGATTCTGGGTAAAGCGGTCCAAGGACGACGTGATCAAGTGCTCATAGCAACCAAAGCGTCGTTTCGTATGGGTCCGGGCGTTAATGATCTCGGCAACTCACGTCATCATCTAATTCAGGCTTGCGAAGCCAGCCTGCGCCGCCTTAACACCGATTACATCGACCTGTACCAGATGCACGGGTTCGATGCGATCTCGCCGGTCGAGGAAACCGTAAGCGCACTCGACCAACTGGTTCGAAGCGGCAAGGTTCGCTACGTCGGCTGCTCGAACTTTTCGGGATGGCACTTGATGAAGTCTCTGGCCGTTTCGGAAAAGTATGGTTGGTCGCGCTACGTAAGCCAACAGGTTTATTACTCGCTCATAGGCCGCGACTTCGAATGGGAACTGATGCCGCTCGGTCTGGATCAGAAAGTGGGATCGCTGATTTGGAGTCCTCTAGGATGGGGACGATTGACGGGAAAAATCCGTCGAAGCCAGCCCTTGCCGGAGCAGAGCCGACTGCACGTGACAGGGGAAGCCGCACCACCCGTACCGGCGGAACACCTCTATAACGTTGTGGATGCCATTGATGAGATAGCCAAAGAGACCGGCAAAACAGTCCCGCAGATTGCTTTGAATTGGCTTCTGCAAAGACCAACGGTTGCGTCAGTGATCATCGGCGCGCGGAACGAAGATCAACTACGCCAAAATTTGGGAGCGGCCGGCTGGAATCTGACGGGAGAACAACTGAAGAAGCTCGATGACGCGAGCAACATGCCTCTTCCGTATCCTTACTTCCACCAACAACAGAATGCCGCTCAACGCATTCCCTGGCCGATTAATTATCGGTAGGTCTCTCATAGATCGGGCGGTTTGCCGCCTGATCCAGCCTAACTCCGAGCCAACTCATTCCACGTTGAACGAAGAAGATCGCGACTATAGCCCAAGTGGTGGCGGTCGGGTGTAAACACTTCAAGTGTGATCGTGCCATCGTATCCGGTTTTTTGAACCGCTTCTATGCATCGAGCCAGATCTACTGTTCCGGTTCCCAGTGGCAGATGAAGATCGGCATGACCGCCCTTGTTATCGTGCAGATGAACATGCTTGAGACGAGATCCATAAGCACCGAGGATCTCTTCGGTCGTGTTGTGCGGAACAATGAGATTGGCGTGCCCGATGTCGAGGTGCAGACCCAGTTCCGGCATGGGATCCAACAATTCGCCCAATTGTGGCGCCGAGTTGTAATCACCGGGCAGATTTTCGATCATGAGTCCAACCCCGCAGCGTTGCGCTTCGGGCAATAGCTCTGCGAGACTTCTCAGATTTTGTTCGATGTAGAAGGTACGCGGGTACCAAGGTGTGTGCCGGTCTGGATGGATGTTCATCCATTTCGCTCCGACTTCAGCAAACTTCTGTACGCACCGTTTGAGTTCGGCCACGGCGGCCGAACGAATTTCCGGGATGCTGCTTGCCATCGGAAGATACCAGGCCGTGTGTCCGACAACTTCCATGTGAGCTCGTTCGAGCGCACTGCGGATCGATTTGGTATCAACTTCCCACGACGCTGTAGCCGGCGGCTCAAATGTGAGATCCAGAAATTCCATCCCTGCGTCCGCCATCCACCCTATTTCTTCCAGAATCGGACGTTCCGGGTGGTTCATGGTGCCAATCAGCATTGTGCGGCTCCTCGTGCAAGATCGGAATTATGGACCTCGGGCGGCTGGTCCGCAACAGGGCCAAACCAGGCACGGGAATCCAGGAGATCAGCACGCTGCCCGGGGGAAAGAGCTGAAATCGGGCGCGGCGCCGGCAATCCCAATTTCGCCCACAACCAGGACGGAAACGAGTTGGCGTGAGTGGGACACAGCCAGACGAAGGTGGAAAGCAAGCCTGCCAGCAAGGCCGCGTCCTCGCCCACACGATTCACCAGGTGATGCCAATCAAGATCGGCACCAATGGAGTACAGAACCGTGAACACATCAGGCCAATCGCAACGGTCGTGCTGCAGAACATAGAGTTTGTTCCAGATCATCTCTTCGGGTGCGAGCAGATGAACTGTGTGCCCGTCAATCTCGACTTCCGGTCCTTTGAGCCAGTGATCGTCAACACTCGCACGTCTGTTCGCCATGGACCAGATCACGTCAATAATCGTTCCGTCCTTCCACGCGCGATAGATCCATCTACGGTCGTAGGATTTCTGGTCGAAATAATCCGTGAACCCTAAGGAACTGAGCAGTGCGATAAGCTGTTGGCGATCACTTTCGAAGGTATAGAGGTCAAGATCTTTCGTGTTTCGCCATTGTCCGCAGTAAGTGGCGGCAGCCAACCCGCCACCCACAGCGAATTTTAAGTGACAGTCGTCTGCCGCTGCAATAACACGGCTGTACAACGTCCATTGCTCCGGAGGAAAGCGTTGAGCCCAACTAGCGCAACGAGAGACGTGCTCCTGAAGAGTGCCAGTCATTTCCCACTAAGATGCGCAAACGGCGGGTTGCATAACAGTGGAATCGGAGGATTGCGCTTCTGTCCGTTACTAAATCGCCCGGTTCAAAACACGGTTTAGCCGCTGCACAAACGACCCTGGATCCTGGAGCGGTACGCCTTCCATCAACAATGCCTGATCGAGCAGTAGCCAGGCGGCATCCTCGACGAGCTTCTCGTCTTGACCCCCAATCATCTTCTTTACGATCTCGTGATCGGGATTTATCTCGAGCGTGGGTTTAGCAGCCGGAATATCCTTCTGACCCATTGCGCGCAGCATCTGCTGCATCTTCATCGAAGGCTCTTCTTCGTCGGAGACAATGCAGGACGGGCTATCGGCCAGCCGGACAGAGGGCCGGACATCCTTTACCCGATCGCCCAACGTCGTTTTCAGTTTGTCCAGCAAGGGCTTGAGCTCTTCCGTCTTGTCCGGCTCCGATTCGTCTTTCAGGTCTTCGCTGGTAGAAGCCTTATTGACAGACTTGAGATCGGTGTCGGCGTACTTGTCGATTTGACCGAAGACAAGTTCGTCGAACTCATCGTCGAGGACAAGGACTTCGATATCTTTCTTCTTGTAGATCTCGAGAAGAGGCGAAGTGCGCAGTAGGGACTCGCCGCCTCCGGTGATGTAATAGATACTCTTCTGTCCCTCTTTCATCCGCGATTTGACATCGGCGAGAGAGGCCAGGCCTTCGACCTTTGTCGATTTGAAGCGGATTAGTTCGAGCAGTGTCTCCCGATTCGCATAATCGCTGTAGAGGCCTTCCTTCAGCGGCCGATTGTACTCGCGAATGAACGTCAGATACTGTTCGGGTTGGTTCGCGGCAATCGTCTTCAATTCGGAAAGGATCTTCTTAACGCTTGCGGTGCGAATGCTGGTCAACACCCGATTCTGTTGAAGAATTTCGCGGCTGACATTTAGCGGCAGATCTTCGCTGTCGATAATGCCGCGGACGAAGCGCAGATACTGAGGTAGCAGCTCTTTCGCGTCGTCCATGATGAACACGCGCTTGACGTAGAGCTTGACGCCACCCTTGTAGTCGACCTGGTAAAGATCGAGCGGCGCCTTCGCCGGAACAAAAAACAAAGTTGTATATTCCAGGCTTCCTTCAGCCTTTGTGTGGAACCAGAAAAGCGGATCTTCCCAGTCGCCCGAGATGGACTTGTAGAGCTCCTTATAATCCTCGTCCTTAAGCTCACTCTTCGGCCGACGCCAGAGCGCGCTTGCAGAGTTGACTTGTTCCGTGGTGCGGAGCTTCGTCGATTTCTTCTCTTCTTCGTTCCACTCACTCTTGTCATACGTAAGGAAGATGGGAAACGCTATATGGTTGGAGTATTTCTTAACGATCTGCTGGAGGCGCCAGCTGTTTGCATATTGCTTGCCTTCCTCGTTCAAATGAAGAAGCACGGTCGTCCCTGCGACAGATCGTTCCGTGGGTTCGATCTCGAAGCCGGTTTTGCCGTCGCTGATCCAGCGCGACGCCTTTTCCTCCCCGGCCTTGCGGGAGGTGACCTCCACGCGATCCGCCACCATAAACGCACTGTAAAAGCCAACTCCGAATTGACCGATCAGATTAGAGTCTTTCTTAGCGTCCCCGGAAAGCTGCGCGAGGAAGTTCTTGGTTCCCGAACGGGCTATCGTGCCCAGATGAGAGATTAGGTCCTCTTCGTTCATCCCGATGCCGGTATCGCTGATTACGAGGGTGTTGTTTTCCTCGTCAAGTTCGAGATCAATCCGGGGATCGAAGGGAACTGACTTATACGCCTCGTCCGTCAGCGTCAGGTGACGAAGCTTATCCAGGGCGTCCGACGAATTTGAAATGAGCTCCCGGAGGAAAATTTCAGGATGAGAATACAGTGAGTGGACAATGAGGTGCAGAAGTTGGCTGACTTCTGTCTGGAATTCACGTTTCGACATGATCTACTTTCCCAATATAAGGGCCTCTTCCCTTAATCCGAACGGGTGATACACTCAGGTGTGCGGACGCGAATTCTAGGGGTGATTCCCGCCCGGTTTGCCTCCTCTCGTTTCCCCGGAAAAGCTCTCGCCAATTTAGCCGGTAAGACGATGATCCAGCACGTATGGGAACTCGCCCAGCGCGCCCGGTATCTCGATGACGTTCTCGTTGCCACCGACGACGAGCGAATCGCCGATGCGGTCCGGAGCTTCGGAGGCCGAGTGCGGATGACCCGTTCCGACCACCCGTCCGGCACAGATCGCCTTGCCGAGATCGCCTCGTCCGAAAACGCCAGTCTTTTTGTCAACATACAGGGCGACGAGCCGCTCATCGATCCCGAAGCTATTGATGCGGCGATCCTTTCCGTTCACGGCGACGACAGCGTTTCGATGGGAACGTTGAAAAAGACCATTGTCGACCGGACGGAAATTTTCAACACCAACGTCGTGAAAGTCATTACCAATCTGCTAGACGACGCCATTTACTTCTCGCGTTGTCCGATTCCGTACGAGCGGGACGAGCAGACGAAGCTGCCGTTGCACGCAAAGCATATCGGGCTTTACGTCTATCGCCGTGACTTTCTCTTGCGCTATCCGGACCTGACGGTTGGCCCACTGGAGCAAGCTGAGCGATTAGAGCAACTGCGGGCTCTTGAAAACGGTTACAAGATACGCGTTGTTTCCACGGATTATGAATCCCTCGGGGTGGATACTCCGGAAGATCTCGCGCGAGTGAATGAACTTTTCACTACGGCGGCTGAGTCGTTAAGACCCGGTTGGAAGAAAGGATGAGCTGGCTGGCTTCGAGAAACTGATGGCGAAGTATATCTTTGTGACGGGCGGAGTCGTTTCTTCACTGGGGAAGGGAGTGGCTGCGGCGTCGCTGGGCTGTCTCCTCGAGAGTCGTGGGCTGCGCGTTACCTTACAAAAATTTGATCCTTATTTGAACATCGATCCGGGTACAATGAGCCCGTTCCAGCATGGCGAGGTATTCGTCACAGATGATGGAGCGGAGACCGACCTCGATCTGGGGCATTACGAGCGGTTCACTCATGCTCACTTAACGCAGAGCAATAATCTTACTTCTGGCCGGATCTACGAAAACATCATCACCCGCGAGCGGCGCGGCGATTACCTGGGCAAAACGGTTCAGGTTATTCCTCATGTGACGAACGAGATCAAAGCCGCGTGCCGCAAAGTAGCGACGGACGTCGATGTGGCGATTGTGGAGATTGGAGGAACGGTCGGCGACATCGAATCACTTCCATTCATTGAAGCGATCCGGCAGATGCGGCATGAAGAGGGACGCGAGAACACTCTCTTTGTCCATCTGACTTTGGTGCCGTGGATTGCGGCGGCCCAGGAACTCAAAACCAAGCCGACGCAGCACAGCGTCAAGGAACTTCGCGCTATTGGTATACAGCCTGACATGTTGCTGTGCCGGACCGAGCGTGAACTGCCGGAAGAAGTAAAAGAAAAAATTGCGCTGTTCTGCGACGTGGACGTCAGCGGTGTTATCACCGCGCGCGATGTTCACTCCGTGTATGAAATCCCGCTCACGTTTGCCGAACAACGAGTAGACGAGAGTGTTCTTCGCATGCTCAACATGCAAGCCGGCCCGCGCGACATGACCCGGTGGACTCAAATGCTGCAGCGGATGAATCATCCGACGCGCGAAGTGACTATCGGTCTGGTCGGCAAGTATGTCGAGTATGAGGACTCGTACAAGAGTTTGAAAGAGGCTCTACTCCACGCCGGGATTGCCCATCAAACCCGGGTCAATATCGAATGGATCGAATCGGAGCAAATGGTATGGCCCGATTGCCGCAACCATCTGAAGCGCTTCGATGGTGTTCTGGTTCCTGGCGGCTTCGGGAAGCGCGGGATTGAAGGCATGCTCAACGCGATCCGCTCTGCGCGCGAGGATCGCATTCCATATTTCGGTATTTGCCTCGGCATGCAAACCATGGTGATTGAGTTTGCCCGGAACGCGTGCGGGCTTGGGGATGCTGATTCGACGGAGTTCAATCCTGGCACTGCGCACAGGGTCATTTACAAACTTCGAGAGCTAAAGGGTGTGGACGAGTTGGGCGGCACCATGCGACTGGGAGCGTACCCGTGCCGTCTCGCCGAAAACAGTCTTGCCCGCGAGGCGTATGGCGTATCCGATATCAGCGAGCGTCATCGGCATCGATATGAGTTCAACCGGGAATTCGAAGCAACCCTCGTGGCTCACGGACTTCGTTTGACCGGCCAGACCCCCGATGGCGTGTATGTTGAGATGTGCGAAATCCCGGACCATCCATGGTTCTTAGGTTGCCAGTTCCATCCTGAGTTCAAGTCGAAGCCGCTCGAGCCGCATCCGCTGTTTACTGCCTTCCTCGGGGCGGCTCTAGCCCACAACGAACAAAGAAAAACCAACGTCGACGAGATCCCGACTGCGTTCCGCGAGTATTCTCACGTCCAATGAGCGCGACCATCACGGTCAAAGCCGGCGCGGGCGAGGTCCGATTCTGTAATGACAGTCCTCTCGCTCTGATCGCGGGACCGTGTGTCATTGAAAGCGAGGAGCACGTCCTCAAAATGGCTCGGGCCATTCAGTCTGTTGCAGGCCCGTTCGTTTTCAAGGCCTCGTTCGACAAGGCGAATCGGAGTAGCGTGAACAGCTACCGCGGACCGGGCTTGCGAGAGGGCCTGCGGATCTTATCTCGAGTGCGGGAAATCGGGATTCCGGTGCTGACTGATATACACGAGGCTTCGCAAGCAGCCGTAACCGCGGAGGCCGCGGACATTTTGCAGATCCCCGCTTTCCTGTGCCGGCAAACCGACCTTCTGGTCGAGGCAGGGAAGACCGGCCGTGCGGTGAATATCAAAAAGGGCCAGTTCCTTGCGCCTGCGGATTTTGCACTGGCGGCGGAGAAGGTGGCAAGCACTGGAAACAACCAAATTATTCTGACGGAGCGAGGTTCTTCGTTTGGCTACAACAACCTGGTCGTGGACATGCGCGGCTTGCGAATTTTGGCGAGTACGGGCTACCCGGTTGTGTTTGACGCGACGCACAGCGTCCAACTGCCTGGTGCGGGCGGTAGATCCTCGGGCGGTCAACCCGAGTTTATTGAGACGCTCAGCCGGGCTGCGGTGGCGGTGGGCATTGCAGGGCTGTTTGTCGAGACTCATGATCATCCGGAGGCTGCCCTATCCGATGGCGCAAATGCTCTGCAGATACAGCGGTTGCCCGAGCTTCTTCGGCGCCTGTCGGCGATCGATCGAGTGGTCAAGCAGTTCGAACATTGATCCCGCGATGAACGCGGGAGTCACGAAAGCGAAACTATGGTATGTTGCGAAAGGACCGTTCAAACGGCGCGGTAGCCAAGTGGTAAGGCAGAGGTCTGCAAAACCTTTATTCGGCGGTTCGATCCCGCCCCGCGCCTCCAAGAACTTGCGAGCAGAATCAATGAGTTAGGGACGGCTTTCGCCTTCCCTACCGTACCCTCCGAACCCCCTAAAACCCCTTGTTTCAGCCGCGGTACCCGAACGAAAACCGGACGGAGAATTGGACGGCCTGGGCTGACCTGTAGAGTAGCGACGGCGGTTGCGACGTCCCTCATCCGGCTTGGAAGGGCTGGAACAGTTGGAAACTTCTTCTTCTTATTACTCGAAAGCTGTTCCAACTGCGTTCCAAGTCGCCGCAAGCCTTGGAATCAACTCAGGGGATCGGAAGCATGACCGCCTTCTCCTGCCTCGAGCGCTACAGCCGCACGATCACGTTTCA
>JBJMGJ010000500.1:0-13100 GCA_045807965.1 Bryobacteraceae bacterium
CGGCCGACCGGAATCAGGCGGCTTCGCGTTCCTGCTCAGCAGTTGAAATTTGGGCTACTTGGATGGATTTTGCGATGCCCAGGGCTTTCAGAACCTTGAGTTGAAGCCAGGACGGGTCAAATTCGTACCAGGCAAGTCCGTGGCGCGCGGAGGTCGGGTGCGCGTGATGGTTATTGTGCCAGCCTTCTCCAAATGTGAGAAGCGCGACCCACCAATTGTTGCGAGAGTCATCGCGGGTGGTGAAGCGCCTGGATCCCCACATATGAGTCGCAGAGTTTACCAGCCACGTTGCGTGGAGACCCACGACGACCCGGACGCAAGTGCCCCAGAGAAACAAGGACCACCCGCCGATTGCGAAAAGGATCGCGCTGCTGACCACCAGCGGAACCCAATGATAGTTGTTCAGCATCACATAGAACCGGTCCCGTCCGAGATCCGGAGCGTACTTCGTTAAAAGGCGCGTATTGAATTGTGCTGATTCTCCGAAGAGGAGCCATCCGGCATGTGCCCACCAGGCGCCGTCACGCGGGGAGTGGGGATCGCCTTTGTGATCGGACAATTGGTGATGGAGCCGGTGGGTTGCCACCCACGAAATAGGTCCACCTTCGAGAGTCATGGCTCCGCAGACCGCGAAGAAATACTCGAACGGCTTTGCAATTCTGTACGACCGGTGAGTATGCAGGCGATGGTAGCCCAAGCTGATGCCGAGCCCGATGGTCATCCAGTACAGGACTATGGTGATCAGAACCGAACTCCAACTTGCAAGAAAGAGCGCCGCGATCGCGCCCGCGTGCAGAAAGGCGAGGGCTATCGTCGTCGCCCAATTCACCGGCTGTCCATCGTAAATACTGGGAATTCGAATTTGCTTGGGGGCCTTGTCCATGCGGATACATCTCGAAAGTAGCAAGAAAAGGCACTTTCGATTGTAAGACTTGTGTAAGATCTGCAGTCAAATCCGCCGCTACCGGCCGCCCTGCGCGTTTCCCCAAGCTTGCCAACAATTTAGAACATCAGCTTAACCGCTGCCTGCAGGATTCGGGGATCGTTCGCAGTATTGATCTGCCCGAAATTGCTGGAAGAAATATTCGCGTTGGGCAGCATGAAGTTCGGATGGTTCAGGACGTTGAAGGCTTCCGCGCGCGTGTACAGAGAGAAACGCTCCCGGATTTTGAACTCCCGGCTCACCGCGACATCGACATCGAAATATCCCGGGCCTCGGAGACTATTGTGTCCTGCGTTCCCGTACGTACCAGTGGGGTTGGCAACATACAGTTGTGGGTTGACGTACTGGTAAAAGAGTCCGTGAGCAGCGCCGGTATAGGCGACGTTCGAAACGACGTTGGGCCTGTCATTGCCTACGCCGGTGAGTGAGTTGTCTTTCCCGGACGTGGGGTTGACCGGCAGGCCACTTTGATACCGGACGAGAGGTGCAACCTGCCAGTGGCTGAGAACATGGGAGATCAGCCCGCCGTGGCCGAACTGGCTGGAATAAACGACGCTTCCGTTGAACAAATGAGGCGAGTCGTATGTGCACGGGCCGTAATCGCCGCGCACATTGTTCGGATCTTGCACCACGCCGCCACTGAGAGAAGTGACAGGAGCAATACCCAGGCACTTCGACCATGTGTAGTTCGCCAGCACGGTGTAGCTGTGGGCAAATCGGTGCTCGATCGACGTCAACATCCCGTTGTAATTCGAACTGATCCCATCGTCGGCAATCACCATTTGAGAATAATATTGGCCGACGGCTGGATTCGCCAAGGTTAGAACACGCCTCGCTTGTGTGTTGCTCGTTGACGAACAGGGCCGTCCTGCGCAGTTCCCGGGGATGTAAACAGCCGGATTGGTCTCATTGCCTATCCAGAGATGGGAGGTTTTATTCCCTAAATAGGTTAGAGAGAAGACCCAATCGCTGCCAAATCGGTGCTGAAGACTGAAGTTCCATTGCGCCACGCTTGGGGGCTTGATATGAGGAGGAAGGAAGACTTCCGCGTTCAGAAGAGGAAACGCCACGTTCTTAGCTGGTGGAGGAAGCGGGAACGGATTACCGCCGGTCACTGTTGCCCACGGGTTATTGAATTGGTACGGCCCGTTCGTGTTTGTCACCTGGGGACCAAAGGGCGGATTCTGTGCCACCATTCGATACGGAATAAAGGTCGCGACGGAGTCATAGAGCAGACCACCGCCTGCCCGAATCGTAGTCTTTCCATTCCCGTCGGGATTGTAAACCAAGCCAAGCCGGGGAGAGAAGTTCGCGAGTCGTCGATCAGTGAAAGCGTTGGTGATGCCGGGATCACCGTAAAACAGAGATCCTGCCGGGGCATTGACAAATACCTGGCTCGTTTGGCGCGCGTCAAATGCAGTGCGAGAGAAGGTGCTTCCGCGATTGAAGCGATCGTGCACGGGCAGCATCGGTTCCCACCGCAGACCAGCGTTGATCACCAGTTTGGGGGTGACATGGTATGTGTCCTGGATGTAAGCGCCGAAAACGTTCTGTAACAGGTCATTTAGTTGTGGTCCGCTCTGACTGAACGAGTTCATCTTGCCCGTCAGGAAATCGAGAAGCGGATCATTGCTGAACTGCCCAGAAAAGTTGAACACGCCATTGTCCTGGTAATGATTGTTCTGGATATCTCGCGTGCGAAGGATGTTTACGCCGAACGCAATCTGATGCTTTCCGCGCATGACGTCCACGTCATCGGCAAGCTGGTAGCTGGTGATGTTGAAGATTCCCAAAGCGCACGTTCCACAGCCGACGTTGAACCCGCCGTTCGTTACGGACACCTGCATAAAATTGTCCGTAGCTTGATAAAGGTTCGAAATACCTAAAGACGCGGCGTTTACCCCATTGGCATTCGGGCCGCGATCGTCGCGTCGGCGTCCGAAGGTTGCATGAAGCGAATTCACCACGGTGGGACTGAACGTATACGTGTGGCCCAGCACGAACGTCTGGGCTCGTTCGAAGTTGCCCGAAGCCGCGGTTACGAGAATGTTTTTCGGGTTGAAAAAGGCTGCCAAATTGTACTGGTCGAGGAAGTAGCGGCCGTAGAGAGTCTGCTTCGAACTGATGACCCAATCGACGCGCCCAACGTACTGGCTCTCATTTGACTGTACCGGAATTCCGTACGACACCTTCCCACACGGGTCCGATGTTGCCGGAAGATACTGCGCGAGATTCAGAGCCGCGGGATCGAACTTGGTCGGACTGATCTGCTTGCTCGGCAAGGGGTTCCCGGTAGTCGGATCTATGATCGAACGCGCGACGCCCTTAGATTGGCACGCCGAACCGTCCAGCGCACTGAAATCTCCGGCGAGAGCGGCCGCTGTGGGGACAAACGCCGTGCTTGCCGAGGGATCTTGACGGATATTGGATTGCTGAAAGCCTCCGAAAAAGAACAGCTTGTCTCGGATGATCCTTCCGCCAAACGTACCTCCGAACTGATTCCGTTTGAGGCTGTCCTGGCGAGGTGCGAAATAGTTGATTGCGTTTACATTTCCATTGCGGATGAATTCGAAGAGACCTCCGTGCCAGGAGTTCGATCCCGATTTCGTCACTGCGTTCACCACACCGCCCGGATGTAGCCCGTTGCGGGCGGGAAGGGTGCTCGTCTCCACGCTGAACTCGGCGAGAGCATCGGGGAACGGGAACGGCATATTGACGTTGGTAAAACTGTCGTTGTTGTCCCCGCCGTCCAGCAGATAATTTGTCTCGTTTCCAGCGCTCCCGGCGATCGAAATCGACTGCGAACTGAAGAAGCTTTTACTGCCTGTGTTGGTTCCGTCGCTGTGGTTGATCGACGCGCCGGAGATGGTGATCAGCTGCGTGGCGTCTCGGCCATTCAGCGGAAGATCTACAATACGGCGCTGGTCAATGACCTGGGAGATGGTGTTCTGCTGAGTTTGGACAAGGCTTGCGTTCGCCTGAACTTCCACCCGTTCAACCACCTGGCCGACTCTCATCTTGATATTGATCTGAACGTTGTCGTTCACGCGGAGAGAAATTCCCGTCTGCTCGTAGGTTCGGAAGCCGGGCGCAGTTGCTTGCAGCGTATATGGCCCGATCGGCAGATTGGTAATGGTATAGAGTCCGTCGGCGTTACTAGCCGCATCCCGGACTGTCCCATTCTCCAGACCAACGACTTTTATGGCTGCGTTTGCGACGACGGCATCGGCTTCATCGACCACGCGCCCGGTTACGGTGGCTGTCGATACCGCTTGACCGCAAACAGTTTGGCCCAAAATCAACAAAATATAAGCGCTGCAAGCAAGCGGGTTCTTGCCCGCAGAGAATGTCGGGAACCTGGACATATCAATGACTCCACAAAGAGATCTGTCGAGAGTTGCCTACCGGGGCGGTGGCGGGCAACCTCGATCAGTGTGGAGTATTGTATCGGAAATTGGTCAGACAATCTACGCGGCCACGGTTCTTTATCCGCGCAGAGTATTGATATTGCTAGCGGATATTGATTTGTAGCACCGCGTCTGAGTGATTGTGACGCCAGTTCCAGTAGTCCTGCCGTTGCCGCTCACTGGCTCGGTTCCAATCGACGTAATCACGATGATGTTGCTGCCAGTAAATGCGCCACGCTCGGTCTTCGTGCTCGTCGTAGTCGTGGTAGTCTTTGTGGTGCTTATCGTAGACGTGGTGGCGGTCGTCACGATGATCGTCATGGTCCCGCCCGTGATCCCGGTCCTGGGCAAACAAGCTGGTCGAGAGAAGCAACGCTCCGCTCACCGGTACTATCAGAAGTAGCTTTCGCATGAAATGCAGTTCCTACTTCGTTAGATCCCGGCACCTGTCGAGAGTTACAGCAGGCAAGATTAAGTTCCTGCAATCCATGCTCAGTACGAAGCGTTGAATTTTGTAGTACGCTGGCCGAGCGCTGATAGCAAACTTTTATCACGCCAACCTGAGCGCAAGCCTGACCGCACGTTGCTCGATTCCTCCGAGCCCGCACGGCGCATTCAAGCCCGCGTTAGAAGCGGTGCCATCTACCCTTCGGGAAGGGGAAGCAGTGGGCGCAATCCGGTTTTGTATCGCAACTCGCCGTTGGCAGGCCTTAACGAAAAATGGTCGCGTACGAAAACGTATTGGAAGGCTGGAGAATCTGACTGTAGATGTTGGGACGTTGTGATTCCCGAGATTTGTGAAACCTAAAAACAGGATCGGATTGGTGGCCGTGCTGTAGCCGGCGCGGATGACAGTTCATCAGCCCACCCGATCAGCGATTCCGATTCTCGGGTTCACGTTTTGACGGGAACGAGTGATGTCGCATCTCCGGGGACTCCTCCTACTCCGCAGATAGACATAGTTGCGCTCAGCGGGTTTTGAAACTCGATTCCTGTAACTGTAACTTAGTGTCTGGTACTGGGTCTCTTGAGAATCCTGAAGGTCCGCCTCAAATCCTGAGCGTATGTTTTGGGAGCCCTTGATCTAGTTCACGCTCGCAACGAGGTTCTTTTCCGGGTCTTGATACGCTTCCGGCTGCTAAGTGTTGGCAGGGCCGAGGCCGGTAAACCCGTCGATCGTAAGGTTAGAGAGCCCGCCCTGTTCGAGCTCTTTCTTCTGGGATAAGCCGGCGGTGGAGAGCCTCGGAATTTAGAGCAGCGTGGAACCGAAAGTCTTATCGTGGTTCGGCTGACTCCTAAACATGTTAATTCGTGAATCGCCGAAGTAAGCATGGGCAATCAGGTGAGAGTTAAAGACGTAAGTGCCCGAGTAAACGTTAGCTCCGCCATTTCCAACCGATATGTTGGTTGGACTTACAGAAGGACCACCCAACAGCGCGAAGACTTGTGGTTATACCAGTCGCCGGTGTTGAGTCCGAAGCGCACAAACATGCTCAGTTTTGAGCTGGCATTCCAATTCACCTTCGTGTCGATCTGATCTCGTCTCGATCCGCTGTTGCCCTGGTTTCCCGAAGACAAGTAGTCCTGTCCAAGTCTCATTGCGCCGGTTCCTCTTTGATTTGTGGCAATAGTGCACACAAGCAATCACGTCCTTGCACCGATCAGGGCTGCTTGGCTACCATCGCTGACGGTTCCATTGGTTGAGCCCTGTAAGAGCTGGGAAACGGAGAGGGACTGGACTGCACAGGTCAATGCAAGCATGAGGAGGCAAATAGCCAGTCCCGGAATGGAACTTTGCCCCGCGTTTGGACACAACTCCTTTTTTCCCCGCAGGATTCAACACCATACCTCACCGCCCACGTAAACGAGCCTGTGCCCACGGGAGCAATCAATGTGACGTAGGGCAGCCGGACTCTATCCGGAACAATCTAGAGGATCACAGAAAGGACCGACCAATTGCGTCAACGTAGGTCGAGTTGATCCGAGACTAAAATTGGGAAGAGGCGTCATCGCAGATGGGCGAGATTTCAGTTGTGCTTCATTCCTTCGTTGCGATTTTCCACCGCGGTGGTCGAAGAAACCGCTTCGAGGACAGACCTGATTTGAATCGGTGAAAACGGCTTGGTAAGGCAAATACCAGGAGGGACAAGCCGGGAGGGATCACGAATAAAGACCGCCGCAAATGCAGTAATGAAAACGATGGCGGCGCCGGTTTCTCGGTGTATGATGTTCGCCGCCTCGGTTCCCGTCATCGCGCCCTGAAGCTGGATATCCATGAGAACGAGATTCGGTCTGCTTTCATCCGCGAGGGCGATCGCCTCGCGACCGGAAGCGGCAACTCCTACCACTTCATATCCAAGTTGAAGTACCTCATAGACCAACTCGTCCGCCACAATAGCTTCGTCCTCGACGATCAGGATTCTCCCTCTCACTCAACTCCCCTAGGTGTCACGGTCGATTTCAAGTGGAAAACTCACCGCAACGTTAGCCCCGGGCCCTGGCCCGATCTCGATTTGACCCCGCAATTGGCGAACAAGCATGCTAATCAGCCGCAGGCCCATGGAGGTCGCCTTAGAGACATCCAGGTTCGGCGGTAGCCCGGGTCCACTGTCCACCACTTGCAGCTGCCCCCATTGATTGTTGGAATCGACGTGAACGCCGGGCGCGGGAACATAACCCAATCTCATGGTAAGAGTCCCGGAACTGCCGCGCAATCCGTGTTTCAACGAGTTAAGAATCAATTCGTTTGCAATCAGCCCTAGCGGTATCGCACGTTCAATATCAAGGACCAGATCAGTGACATGCAGTTCCATCTGGATCTGGCTCGGAGCAGAGGCGTGTAGCTGTCTCAATTCGTCTGCAAGGAAGGTTACATATTGCCCGAACTCCACCTCCGTCAAGTCGTCGGAAGTATATAGATGCTCGTGAATATGGGCAATGGCGCGCAGTCGGCTCTCCGCCTCTTGGAATGCCGTCAGCACCCGCTCATCACGCGTGTGGCGTGACTGCATCGCGAGCAGACTGACAATGACCTGAAGATTGTTTTTGACACGGTGATGGATCTCCCGAACAAGCGTGTCCTTCTGTGCTAACGAGGTCCGCAACTGATCTTCCTGCTCTTTGCGGCCAGTTACATCGCGCATCACCTTAGCGAACCCTATGAGGTTCCCCGTGTCATCGCAGACTTGTGTCAAAACCCCACTCGCAAAAAAACGAGTGCCGTCTTTGCGAAGGTGCCAGCGTTCGTCTTCAGCTCGTGCGTGAAAGCGCGCGGTTTGGACCTCGCGCTGCGGTTCGCCACTTGCAACGTCCTCCGGAGTGAACAGAAAATCGATGGTCTTTCCAGTCGCTTCCCCTTCTTTCCAGCCGAGCAGGCGTTCGGCTCCCGCGTTCCAGGACAGAATGACACCCGCCGGATCGATCTGAAACATGGCGTAGTCATGCACGCTTTCGACGAACAACCGGAACCGACGTTCGCTTTCTATCAGTGCGTTGGCGACCTTCTGCCGGGCCGAAACATCCCTGACATTGAACTGAATCACCGGCTGGCTACCGACGCGATAGCTGTTCCCTATGACATCCACGGCAACCTTCTGCCCGTCTCCTCGCCGCAACTGCAGATTTTCATATCGGACGACCTCTAATTCCCGTGTCATTTCAATGCCTTCAGCAATCTGCGTAAGTCCGAGCCGTTCACCAGCGTCGGTAACAGACTTGCCGACAAAGTCCTCGCGCGCCATTTGAGTGAGCTGAAGGAAAAACGGATTCACATCTTGTACCGTCTGTATTTCCGCGTCAATTACGACAATGCCGTCCTTAGCGGTTTCAAAGAGACGCAAAAACCGTAGCTCTGCGATCTCCCTGCGTTCAGTCACGTCCTCAATAGAGAGCAGTAGCATGCGCCTTTGCGATTGCGGGAATGGGATTCTTCGACCATTGAGACGCATAACCCTTAGCCCAATGTGAGGAAACTCGTGTTCTATCTCGAAATCATGGAACGGCTCTGACCGAAACAAGGCCGCGCCTATGAGTTCTCGTAGACGCGACCGGTTCCATTGGCCATTACCGAGGTCATAAAAGAACCTGCCTTCCGTTTCTTCGCGAGTCACGAGAAATGTGTCGTAGAAAGCTCGTGTTGCGCGCTGGACACGGAGATCGGAATCCAGCACAACCAGAGGCTCGCGAACCGTCTCGATCATGCCTTCCGCGTAGTCGCGAGCTTGCTCAGCGGCCTGCAGTCCGCGTTTGAGCGGGTCAATGTCTTGCAGCGTCACGACGGCTCCCGCTATGCGGTCGTCGATCGTTCGATAAGGTCTGACGTTTAATGAGTACCACGCGCCTTCGGAATCCTGAAGTTCTTCCGAAACCGGATGCAGCGTCTCAATGACGTTCTTTACCTGCTGTTCGAGCCGAGGTGTCTCGATACCTCCCCGGATGTGACCGACTGGCCGTCCGATATCGACCGGCCCCAATTCGAATACGGTACCGGCAGCCGTATTGAAGCGACGGACGCGCAGATCGGAATCGATCATCAAAATCGGAATGGTGATTGCACTCAGCAAGTTCTTCAGATCACTGTTAGTACTATTCAGCTCCCGATTTCGGCTCTGCAATTCCTCATTGACGGTGGTCAGCTCTTCGTTCGCGGATTGCAATTCCTCCTTTGTGGTTCGGATTTCCTCGTTGGTCGACTGCAGTTCTTCGTTCGCACTGCGCGCTTCTTCATTGGCGGCGCGCAACTCCTCCGAATGTGCCTCATACTGTTCGGTCAGATTGCGAACGTATTCGCGGGTCTCGGCAAGTTCGTCCTGCAACTTCGTAATACGCTGGTCAACCGGCAGTAGATGACCATCACTGGTTACCGTATTCACGACCGTGCGAGGACCTTCGCGTATGAACACGATGAGGAAATATTTTTCGTCGGCTTCAATGCCATCAATCGGAGTGACTTCCAGGATGATGCTCATCCTCCGCCCGCTGGATTCGAACTCAATTCCCGGTTCCCGAACGGGCGCCTTGGTCCCGCTGGCCTGGTACACAGCACGCCGCAGCGGCAGCAGCAGATCCTCTTTTGCGGCGGAGAGAACGTTGGGGTTCGGTTGCATTGGCGAGTGCTTGAAGTAATCGCCGGTGTGTCCCCGAAACTGCAGGATCTGAAATTCCGCGTTGATCAGAACCGCATCCGGCGAATACTTGCTCTGGATGACACGGTCGAATCGCCGTTGCAGTTCGACAGCGCTTGATCCCGATGCGGGATTCAAGTTCAGACTTTCCACCCCCGATCCTCCGAAGGCGAGATCAAGCGGTAGCCGCGGAGCGGTTCCCCTTCGCGCATAGATTTTTTGCGGCGAGTCAAGCGGCACAAAAAGATCGGATGCCGCACCCGTAGTTTCGGCGCTTCCGAGCATCAGAAGCCCCTTGGGTTTAAGCGCATAGTGGAACACCGGAAGCACGTGGCGCTGTGCGGCCTGGTCCAGATAGATCAAAAGATTCCGGCAACTGACGAGGTCAAGTTTGGAGAAAGGCGGATCTTTCGTGACATCGTGATGAGCGAAAACACAGCTTTCCCGGATGACTTTGCTGATCTGATATCCGCTGTCCGTCTTGGTAAAGAAGCGCCGGAGCCGTTCGGGCGTGACGTCTTCCTCTATACCGGCTGGATACAGTCCATGACGCGCCCGGTCAAGGGCAACATCACTGATATCGGTCCCGAATAACTGAAGAGGCACTGGGCGGCGGTTGTCTTTCAATACTTCATACAGACAGATCGCCAGCGAATATACCTCTTCACCGGTCGCGCAGCCCGGAACCCACACGCGCACAGGTTCTTCCGAGTTGTTGCTGCCGATGGCGCTGACAAGAAGCTTCACGAGCGCATCAAAGCTTTCTGGATCGCGAAAAAAGCTGGTAACGCTAATCAGGAGATCTCGGTAAAGCTCTTGTAGCTCTGCCGGATGGTGCTCCACGTATTCCATGTACTCGCCTAGACTTCGAATGCGATGGACCATCATCCTGCGGCCGATCCGGCGACGTACTGTTGTCGGCTTATACCGGGAAAAATCTACTCTGGTTGTCTTATGCAGGAGCGCGAAGATCCGCCGCAGTGCGGCCTCTCCTTCTGGCAGCGTTTCCGAACGCGCATCGCCCGGCCGACTGGGAATGAGGAACGGGTGCTTCGCGATCGACGTCAGCTCGCGGGCGATCTCCGCCGGGGTGAGTACATAATCAACCGCACCCGTGGCAACAGCATTCCGCGGCATCCCTCCGAAGCGCGCGGTCATTTCGCTCTGTGCGAAGGTAATTCCACACTCCGCTTTGATGTCGCGCACGCCTACGCTTCCATCCGAGGCATTGCCCGAAAGAACCACCGCGATCGCCCGGCTGCCCTGGACCGCTGCGAGGGAACGGAAGAAGATGTCGATCGGAAGGTGGAGGCCCTGTTCTCGCGCGACAAGCCGCAAGCTGCCGTCGGCCAGCTCCATGCTGGTGTTCGGCGGGATCACGTAGACGCAGTCCGGTTCGACTTTCATTCCATCATGCACTGTAAGTACGGGCATTCGTGAATGACGCGCCAACAGCTCCGGAAGAAGGCTCTCGTGGGCAGGGTCGAGGTGTTGCACGAGCACAAAAGCCATACCCGTGTCCAAAGGCAGCGCGGAAATCAACTCTATAAAGGCTTCCAGCCCCCCGGCAGATGCCCCAATCCCCACAATGGGGAACGGATTTCCTCGTGGAGGGCTCGTGTCCGTGTTGGTGGCAATCGCCTCCGGTATTTTCGGACTCTCTGACGTGTTCCCCTGCTGTTCCATGCTGAGCTTTCTAGCTTCCCCTCGCCTTGGTGAGCGGCCCTTTTCGGTGGCTGATTCAGTATAGGCGGAAATTTATTGCCTGCTGTAAGCCAGAATATATGGAATGATTTAAGACCGGCCGTGTCAAACTAATACTAGGCGGGGTATAACCGTTACCGAGGTAGGAATGGTGACTTCATGGGTCGCAGCTTTGACTTGCTGATCGTTGACGATGATGCTGCCCAGGTATCAGTGTTGGGCGTTCTGCTTCAACAAATGGGTATGCCTCACAGCTATCATCACTGTTCCAGTGGAAAAGAGGCCCTCGACTTCCTACATCGCCGGCACCCTTACGAGCAGGCACCGCGACCTCAGCTGATTTTACTCGACCTGAACATGCCAGCTATGGACGGTTGTGAAGTCTTGCGGCGTGTGAAATCAGACCCCCAGCTACGGTGCATACCCGTGGTGATGCTATCCAGTTCTCGAGCGTTAAAGGACATTGACGCCTGCTATTGCGCGCACGCCAACGCTTATATGACAAAGCCAATGGACCTTGAGGGCAATATGGCTCTGCTTAGACACCTTGACCAGTACTGGAACGCCTGCGAACTTCCACCGCGATAGTATCACGGCCTTTGCGCCGTGTGAGGCTTGACAACCCGGCGCTCTGTTTATTAAGGTTCCGGAGGCCTACAGGGACGCGAGTGACCCGTCCTCCTGAAACGTAGGGGGGAAGGGAACGGTTCCCTTAAACTGATACCGCTTCAAGGCCGCCTCATTGAGTTCAAACCCGAGTCCCGGCTTTTGCGGAAGCGGATAGCGGCCGTTCACCATCCGCATCGCGGAAAATCCGAGCAGGTCTTCCCAAACCTGATCCCGTTCGCCCGACTTCACTGCTCCGCAGATCTCCTGCACCAAGAAGTTCGGCATCGCCGCGTCGACATGCAGGCTGGCGATGCCTCCAATCGGGCCCTCACAAGCATGAGGAGCCATGCGAATACCGGCTGCGTCCGCCAGTGCCCCCACCTTCCAGAGCGCCGTGATGCCGCCCACATGGGCGATGTCCGGCTGGAGCACATCCACAACGCCTAAATCGATCAGCTCGTTGAACCCGTAACTCGCAACCAGCCGCTCTCCCGTTGCGAGCGGAGTCGTCGACCGCTTGGCGACCCGCTGCATGGCCCGCACGTTCTCCGGTGGACAGACTTCCTCGGCGAACAACAAATGCGGAGGTTCTACCTCGCGCACGAGTATCGCCGAAACACTGGGACTTGGCTTCCCATGGAAATCCACCGCGAAATCCAGATCCGGACCCAGGCCTTCGCGCAACGTTTCCATGGACTTCACTGCGCGCGTGAGCTTTGTATTCGTTTCAATCCACTCCATATTCGTCGGGAGTTGAAACTTCAGCGCGGTCACACCGGCCGCTATCGTCTCGTCGCGCAACGCCCTCGCCGCTTCCAACGTCCACGCTTCGGCATGATAGTAGCCGCGCACTCCTCGCGCATCAATCGGACCGCCCAGCAGTTTATAAACCGGTTGGCCAAGCACTTTTCCGCGAATGTCCCAAATGGCTTGGTCGATCCCGGAGATCGCTGAACCAATAACCGGCCCGGCGCGATAAAAGCTGCCGATGTACATCAGCTGCCACAGATGTTCCGACTGCATGGGATCGCTGCCGACAATGAAGTCGTGAAGATCATTCACGCAAGCCATTGCCGCGCCCGCTTTACCCTCAAGAGTGGCTTCGCCCCAGCCGACGACGCCCTGATTCGTCTCGAGTTTGACGAACACGTACGGACGGTCGGAGCGAGCGATTCTCGGATCGAGCGTCAGGCCGTAGACTTTCATGCCGGTGATCCGCAGTTTGCTCCCGATATCTTTGAAGACAGCCGACCCGGGCGGCGTATCGGAGCGGGTACCGCTTAAAGTGCAAGGGCAGTCCTGCGCGAGCGCGTC
>JBJMGJ010000501.1:0-4116 GCA_045807965.1 Bryobacteraceae bacterium
CTCTCGGCATTCCTATCCGCCCCTGACCGGAAGCGATTGCTTAGTGAGTACAAGACCTTTGCCGAGAGGGCCGCCGACATCAACAGACTGGTCTCCGATAAAGTGCTTCTGCCCTTCTGGCAAACCGAGCGGATGTCGTTCGTCGAAGCGGGGCGTGTGAAAGAGAAAAGCGAATCGGCTCTTGTTATGGCCGCCGGTGCCGGCGGGGCTTCAAAGACGCTCAGCGGGCCGAGTGCGGGAACGGTTCCGGTCACGGTGGAAGGATACGAGATGGCCTCCGAATATGTGGCTTTGCAGTTTTCGGTGTTTATCGGATATGCTCTTCGCCACATCCAGAATCTGCTTTTGTGTTCGGTGCTCTCGTTTGTTCTTCTGGTGCTCGCGCTCAGTTCGTTCAGCTTCCAGACGCCTCAAGCCATTTCGCGTCTCGTACTGGCAGGTTTGATTGTAGGAGGAATTGTGGTCGTGCGGGCCCTGGCCCAGATAGAGCGAAACCCGATCATCAGCCGTCTTTCCGGAACTGCGGAAGGGGCTCTCGGGAAGGATTTCTACCTGCGGATCGTCTCGTACGGCGCCCTACCGGTTTTGGCGGTGCTTGGGACGCAATTTCCGGCAGTTGCCCGGATATTATCCTCATGGGTGCAACCCACGGTGGAAGCGTTGAAGTAAGTCTAGGACCAGTGACGCGCGGAGACTCAGGTTAGTGGAAAGTGCTCAGTTCCACATGCTCCCCATCAGAGAGAAACGTCAACGCACCTTTCTGATCGGTTCGCAAAACCCGTGTGCCATGTTGCTCGAACCGAGATAAAACGGTCGGATGCGGGTGATGAAACTGGTTCTTGTAGCCGTCCGAAATCAACGCGAATTGAGGGTGGATTTGGTCCAGAAATTCTTCGCTCGAGGAACTCTTGCTGCCGTGGTGGCCCACTTTGAGGAGAGTCACCGGATGCAATTCGCCGCTCGCGACCAGCTCATCTTCGACGGGGCGTTCCGCGTCTCCGGTCAAAAGCACCGTATGCCTGCCATAGCTTACTTCTAAGACAAGCGAGTCATTGTTGTTCGGTGAGTCACCCGGTTGGTAATCGGGAGCCGGAGCCAGAATGCGCACGTGAGCTTTCCCGAAATCAAAGGGCTTTGACGAGCGCGCGAGAGAAACGATCTGGACACCGTCGGCGGCCGCATGTTCTCTGACCGTCCGCCACTCACCAGTTTCGGGTTCCGCACCAATCCACAATGCGCGTGGATGGAAGTTGTCCAGCACCGCCGCCAGACCGCCCATGTGGTCGGAGTGGCCGTGCGTGAGAACTGCATAATCGATGTGCCGGATGCGGCGGTTCCACAAGTAAGGAGACACGACGTCTTCACCCAGATCGAGTTGCGGTTTCCGAACCATATTGGTGAAACCCGGAAACCCGCCGGCATCGACCAGCATTGTTGTGCCATCTGGAAAGCCAACAAAGACGCTGTCGCCCTGACCGACGTCGATGGCCGTGACCTCGAGCTTACCCGAATGGAGTTCGGCCTGCCATGGCTGCCAGCAGAGCGTAAGGAAGAGGCCGAGTGACAGGAGAAGTGGACCCGCTACCCATCGGCGCCGCTGCCGGATAACCCACGCGAGAAGGCCCAGCGAAAGCGCAAACGCGATCGATGTCCAGAGGGGCAGGGCAGCCATGCGCCACGACGGTTCGAAGCGCATGTGCCAGCTCGCCACATCTTCGGCCCACACGAGCAACAATCTCGTCAAGACCGCCAAAGGGTGCCACATCGTCAACATTGATGCAAACCCAAGAGGCACGACCAGAGATAAAAGCGGAATCACGATGACATTTGCGGAAAGGCCGGTGATCGAAAGCCGATGAAAATACGAAATCATGGGTAGCGCCAGACCGAATTGAACGCATACCGAGATGACCAAAGCATCGAATGCGAATAAGGCAGCCGATACTGAGATCGACACCAAGCGGCCGGTCCTTTTTAGGGACAGGCCCGACCAGGCAGCGACGGTTTGAGCCAACAGTCGCAGCTCGACGCGCCACTGTGCGGCTCTGCCTTCGATTTGCGGATCGTAGGCTACTTGGTCGAAGCGCTTGACGGCAGAGCGCAGCGGTTCGCTAAACCGCTCCATGACAGGCATAGCGAACGCTGCAATGGCGGCTGCGGAGAGAAACGAGAGCTGGAAGCTGGGGTCGAAGAGTTCGTCAGGCGCCGCGATCAGGTAGAAGATGGCCACCGCTCCCAATACATTCAGAACCCGGGTGCGCCGGAAGAAATAGCTGGCGACAAGGAACAACGTGAACCCGCCGGCGGCCCGAACCACCGGTGAACTGAACCCGGATACGAGAGCATAGAGCCAGCTGGCCGCCGTGGCAGTACATAGCGCGGGAACCCGGCGCACCCGAAACAAACGGAGAACGAACAAAAGCGACAACGCGAGCACCGACACGTGCTGCCCCGAGATCACCAGGGCATGGTAGGTTCCTGTGATTCGGAAGGCGCTGGTCCACTGCTTTTCTACGCCGCTCGTTTCGCCAAGCAGTGTCGCTTCGAGCAGAGCCGCCGTATGCGGATCATCCGGATAGTTCTTTCTGATTCGCTCGAGCGCCCAGGTGCGGATCGCGTAAACGACGCCATTCGCTCGGTTTCCGCAACTTCCGGGCAGCACTCGCAAATCCGAGGGGTCTGACACCGAGCCGGTCCAAAAGATGTTCTTCTTCGCTAAATAAGCGACATAATCGAAATTCCCCGGATTCGCGTAGTTTCGTGGCGCGCGAATCTTCGCGGTCGCCTCCACAATCTGGCCATACCGAAGAGGCAGGCCCGAGCCGTTCTTCAGATTCACAGAGATGCGCGCAGATGTTCTGGGGGCTAGATCAAGCGTGAATTGTTCCCGGCCAGGAGAAAAAACGGGCGGTTCTGAAACGCAGCCGCTGACCAGCAGCGAGTCGCCGTCTTCGGCGTTCAGTTTCGGCGAGCGGACGTCCTTATGGACGGCGGCGCTCAGCACTCCCGCAACGAACGCACATACCAGGAGAGCCTGGAATCGAAAGCGTCGCAGCGGGGAGCATAGCAGTGAGCTGACGTACAAAATCGCGGCGACCGCTGCCCCGACCCCAATACTCGCGAAAGAGACTGGACGAAAATGAGCGACAAGGATTCCGAGGGCCAGGCCCAATGCAGGGAGTAGTAACGGCTCGCGTTTCATGGAGGAAGAAGGACGTGAACACACGCGTCCTTCTACCTAGTGGCTACCGGGGAATACTGCTCTCCTTTGAGGAAATTACACAAAGCCATAACCATAAGGCAAAATTTACTTGACAGAGGATGAAGGAACTCTCATACTAGGTTTAGTTTTGATAGTTTTCCCAGTTTGCTGTTGCTAATCACTGCAGCTTACTTACTGGTTCTCATTGAGCCAGTTTAGATCTTCGCTAAGACTTCTCCTCCAAACCAAACTATCCATGGCTGATCTCCTCCGGTCAGCCCTTTTCTTTTTACCTGATCGAAATTGCTCCCTGACGCAATCTACCGGCTAGGAGTATCCCTTAGCCTAATGTTACGTATCATCCTGATCATCTTTCTCTTTCTGCTGCTGATCGGTTCACTGCCGATCTATCCATACAGCACGGGTTGGGGTTACTACCCGAGCGGCGGCGCAATCTTGTTGATCATTCTTGTGCTGGTGTTGCTCCGGGCCTGACGGGAGGCGCGGTGCCGTCCCTGAACGAGAACGAATTTCGAGAATATGTTGTATTTTGAATTACGTTCTTGTTGGCGGATATGCAAGGCGTGGAGAGAAGGAATCGTAGCATCGACAACGGATGCAGTTCGGATGAGCGTCCTGATCCGCCATCTGCGCCTACGGAAGAGTTTCTCGACCGCGAAGTCGAGGCGACTGCAACGACGGATTTGCTCGTTCTCTCGGAATCCCTGGATATCTAATCTAAATGTCACGGCGCCCGCTTTTCGTGCCATTGATCTGAAGCTCTGCGGCAACAGCGTTTAGGATGGCCAGGCGGTCGCACAACGTACGCTGTGTCGTGATATGTTCTCCGGGTGATCCCCGCGTCGCAGCCGGAACCCCTACCCGTCGGCCGCAACAGGACTGCCGACGAGTCC
>JBJMGJ010000502.1:0-5834 GCA_045807965.1 Bryobacteraceae bacterium
AGAATTTCGGTACACCCGACGAGCGCCAGGCGCCGGCTGACACAGGCCGCGGCTTACTCTGGCGGCTGTACAGCATCTCCCGATTTGAACAGCGGGACGGCGGAGTATACGTCGAACTGGAAGCGATCGCTCTAAGCCGGGATGTCCCTGGAGCGCTTCGATGGCTCGTGGACCCGGTTGTGCGCCGTACGTCCAGGAGCTCTTTGCATGTGTCGCTTCAGAAAACGGAGGAAGCAGTGCTCGAAACAAGCCGCGCGGCACGAGATGAGAACAGCAACAATCGGTCAAAATCAGCGTTTGCGAACAGCCTCGCGGCGCCTCGGGTTGGAAACGGATTCGTTCCCTGAAATCTACTGCTCGGTCGCAGTAACAGGACGGGAATCAGTTGCCGGGAGATGTGGTCGCTATCTTCGGTCGTCCATTGCCTTCACGAAGTTGTGGAACAGGTAGTGAGAATCGTGTGGTCCTGGGGCGGCTTCCGGATGGTATTGTACGCAAAACACGGGCTCACGGCGGTGACGAAGGCCTTCGACGGTCCCGTCGTTCAGGTTGATATGCGTGATCTCTACGTCGGAGTCCGAAAGTGAGTCCGGATCAACGCAGAAACCGTGATTTTGGGAAGTAATCTCCACCTTTTCCGTGTCGCGGTTCAATACCGGATGGTTTGCGCCGTGATGGCCAAACTTGAGCTTGTAAGTCTTTCCCCCGAGAGCCAGCCCGAGAATCTGGTGGCCGAGGCAGATGCCAAAGACCGGGACTTTTCCGATCAACCGCCTTACATGTGTGGCCTGGCGCTCCAAAGGCTCCGGATCTCCCGGTCCATTGGACAAGAACACGCCATCCGGCTTCAGAGCCAAGACGTCCTCACTACTCGTGTCCCCGGGTACGACAGTAACTTTCGATCCAAGTTGTACCAGATGCCGCAGGATATTGCGCTTGATCCCGAAGTCATACGCGACGACGTGGTTGCGGACCTCCTCAGGCGCGGGAGACCTGTCGGACGATGTCACGGGCGCAATTCCCTCGCCCCACTCGTAACTAGTAGGTGTAGTCACGCGTGAGATGAGATTCTGGCCTGCCATGGTGGGAGATCGCCGCGCCAAGGCGACGAGCTTCTCAGGGTCCATTCGGCCGACCCCGATCACGCCGCGCATGGCTCCCCGGTCTCTCAGGAGACGAACCAGTTTGCGCGTGTCAACTTCCGCGATAACGGGAATTCCGTATTTGGCGAGGAAGTGCTCGGCGCGGTCGTCGGATCTCCAGTTGCTTGCGATGGGCGATATCTCGCGAACCACCAGACCCTCGATATGGGGCGCACCAGCTTCTGAATCGAGGAGATTGCTGCCGTAGTTGCCGATCTGCGGGTACGTCAAAACGACGATCTGGCCGCAATAGGACGGATCCGTGAAAATTTCCTGATAGCCAGTGATCGCCGTATTAAACACGACTTCACCGGTCCTTTGTACCGGGGCGCCGTAGCTTACGCCTTCGAATATCGTTCCGTCTTCTAACGCCAGTAATGCAGTTTCCAACAACTCTCCTTTGCCCAGAATCGTACGCCGACGCGCCGTGCGCGCTTCATTTTCAATTTTAAAGGACGACCGAAGATGCGTTTCACGGAATTAACGCCGACCACTGCCGCGGAACCCGCCACCGCGCATTCCGCCGCCGGCGAATCTCGAGCCGCCTCCGTAGAACTGGCCGCGAGACCCAGATCCGGCAGCGCCCCGATAGCCCATGTACCCCGGGCGATAGCCCCCGTAGCCGCGGAAAGCGGGAGAAGCAGCTCGGTAGAGCGGGTAACGAAGCCCGGGCCCGTAAGAAAAGCGGGTTCCGTATCCGTAGTACCCGAGCCGATACGGATAGTAGCCGCCGCCCCAATAAAGAGAAGGCCAGCTATTCCCGGCCCAAGGGCCCGGCAACGTGTACGGATATCCATAGACGTAGGAGCTACAGTAGGGCTGGTAGTAAACCGGTGGGCATCCGTAAGCATATCCGTATTGGGGAAAGGCGTAGCCGCCCCAACCGAATCCAATCATTTGCGCTTTCGCCGACGAGAGAGTACTCAGAGCAATCAACGCCAGCGGAACCATCAGGCGAAAACCGGCTCGAAGCATAATCTTTTCCCGTTCGTTTGATGCATAAATCCCCGCCCGTGTTCCGCGCTTGCGTGGCCGCACAGAACGCAACCGCGGATCCTCCGAGGGCGATGGGTTCAAATGGTGGAGAGGATGTTAGAACAAGGCATACATTGGTTAGAAATCGCAGGCGCCGCCCTGGATGGACTCCTGCTCATTCGCGTTCTGCAATTGAGGCTTCACAGGGTTTACGCCTTCTTGACTCTGGCCTGCGGTTTAGCTCTCTTTTTCGACACTGTTGCGCTATGGCTTGGGACGGAATCGGATGAAAACGTACGTGTTTTCCTGTATTCACGATTTCTCTATACCTTCATTTACCCACTGGTCGCCTGGGACGTGTTCGAACAGATGGCGGACCAGATTGGCAGCATACGAAGAATGGCGATGAGCCGATTAATCTCCGGACTCGTCCTGACTTCTATCCTCGGCCTGCTCATTGCCGGATCCGGAGACGCCACCGAGGGAACGAGCGATGGCAGCACGATTGGGACGATCGCGATTATTCTATGGGCAGGCGCATCAACGGCCAGCCTCGCGTTTCTCTTTACTGTGCAGAGAATTCTGAAGGCTCAACATGTGGAACTCCCGAATAATACGTTCGTGTGGATGCGCTATTTTGAGCTCTCGTTTCTGGCGGAAGTGCTGAACTGCTTTAGCTCCATCATTTTCTCTTTTGTGAAGAACTCGGGCACCATTAACGTCGTCAACATACTGTTCATCTGTTATGGGCTTGCCACCACCGGCTGGTGCCTCGTGCGTTTGCGAATGATACCGTCCGACGTTCCCTCCGCACCCCAACAGGCTTAATGATCCCGCGACGGTTGCGGGCCAAAAGATCATGGATTTTTTAGATAACCTCGAGAACTCACTTAAAAACTTGGAACAGCAGCAAGAGCGGGATTCCAATTCTGCCGGTCGGCAGATGGAAGCGCGCCGACGGGCCAGCGAAATCGCGCCTTGGGCGGATGCCCTGAAAAACTCGCCCTACGTGCAGGCCTTGTTTGAAAAGGCGGCCGTGACCGGACACCGGCTCAGAACCAAAATTTATACAGCTTGGCTGGAGAACGTCTTGCGCCTGGAGGCGCGGGGCCGCTGGTGTGAAATCCGTCCTACGCCCGGCGGCATCGAATGCGAATTTATATCGCCGGAGAGCGGTACAGTGACGCATCCGCTCGATCTTTCAAGCGATCCGGACCTGCTTCTCTCCGAGTGGCTGGGCGAAGGCGCCGTTCCAAAGGCGAGAGCTGAAGAGTGAGTCAGTCGGTTACCGGCCCTTGGCGCCGGATGGCATAGTACACAGGAACGCCGATCAGGACGATCAGAAGTCCAGGCCACGTGCTCGCCGGCCGGTAAGCGAAAAGCGCCAGCAATATGACAATAGCGCCAAGAATGTAAAGAAGCGGAACGAGCGGGTATCCCCAGGTACGATAAGGGCGTTCCATCTCCGGATTGGTGATCCGAAGGCGGATGACTCCGGCGATGGTAAGGATGTAGAAGATCAACGCCGCGGAAATCACATAATCGAGCAGATTCGAGTAGAGATTACCGTATTGGCCCGTCCCCGCCGTAAACGTTCTCGGTAGGACCAGGGCAGCGGCCCAAATTCCTTGCACTAAGAGCGACCGGCCCGGAACCTTGGCCTTATTGAGCGTCGCCGCGCTCCGCAGAAACAGCCCATTCTGAGCCATTGCGTAGTAAACGCGCGGACCCGCCAGCACCAGGCTGTTCACGCAGCCGAAAGTCGAGATCATGATCGCGACCGCCATGAGCGTGCCGCCCCAACCGGGAGCAATGGCCTCGAGCACCGCGGTGGCGACCCGATCCGAAGGCGCCTGCTGAATCGTTGCGATCGGCAATGTGAACAGAAAACTGACATTCGCCAGGAAATAAAGCACTATGACGGCGGTTACGCCGATGATCAAGGCACGCGGCAGGTTCCGCCGGGGATCCTTCACTTCACCCGCCGCGAAAGTGATGTCGTGCCACGAGTCGGCCGCGAACAGGGATCCCGATTGAGAAATGCAGATCGCTACGAAAAGGCCGTAAGCCGAGACCGCCGTCAGAGTCGATGTGATCGGCGCCAGATTGACCTGTCCCCAGAAATGGCCGAAATTCGCGGACATCGCCGCTGGATTCCGTCCGACAAAGATGCCCAGCAGTATCAAAGCCGCAAGAGCTCCAGTCTTGGCAACCGTAAACAGGTTCTGAACGATCTTGCCGTATCGGATGCCCAGGGTATTTGTCCAGGTCAAGAGGGCGATTACGGCCACCGCAACGACTTGGGCGGTGGAGAGCGAAACGGCGTATCCAGACGAAACGTGAATTGGAGGAACGATGTAGGTTGTCTCGCTGATTCCGGGAAACAGAAGCCCCGCAAAGCGTGCGAACGCAACCGCGACAGCCGCGATCGTGCCGGTCTGGATTACCGTGAAGAGCGTCCATCCGTATAGGAAGCCCCACAGTGGCGAGAACGCCTCCCGGAGGTAAACATACATACCTCCCGCTTCGGGCATCATGGACGCGAGTTCTCCGTAGGAGATTGCCGCGGCGATCGTCAGAACACCCGTCACGGCCCAGGCGAGAAGGAGCCAACCGCCTCCGCCCAAGAGCCGGGACATCTCCGCCGGAACGATGAAGATCCCCGAACCGATCATTGTGCCGATGACGATCATGACTGAATCGAACAGACCCAGTTCGCGGATGAAGCCCGCGCTTTGCTCGGCAACGCTCGTAGAGGAGGAACTAGGCATACAGTCGGCAGTCGGAGTAATTACCGAATATAAACCGTAGGTCTCGGTATTGGCAAAGTGCGTGCGCACACAGACGTGCGGGTTCGCATTCGGGTGACGGAGTTCTGGAACGCCGGGGCAAGAATTTGCAAACCGATTGGATACAATCGCGTGGAACACTTCGAACGTGCAAACACCACAGCAGCTACTTTCCCTTAGTCCAGTCGACCTGATCATCATCGCCGTCTACTTCGCTATGGTCCTTGGGATCGGTCTTTACCTCAAACGGTTCACGAAGACCGGGGAGGACTTCTTCCTGGCCGGGCGAGACATGAGCGCCTGGATCGCCGGGTTGAGTTTTGTCGCCGCGAATCTCGGCTCCCTAGAATTGATGGGTTGGGCGGCCTCGGCGTATCAATACGGCATTCTTGCCACGCACTGGTATTGGATCGGCGCGATCCCCGCGATGTTGTTCCTGGGCATCGTGATGATGCCGTTCTACTACATTTCGAAAACCCACTCGGTTCCAGGCTATCTAAAGTTGCGCTTCGGGGAACCCGCCCGTGCATTGTCCGCTGTCTCATTCGGCATGATGACCGTCATGATGAGCGGCATCAACATGTACTCGATGGCTCTCGTCATGCGCATCATTCTCGGATGGGACATCAATTTCAGCATCTGGGTCTCCTCTGTGACCGTCGCTGCTTACGTGTTCCTGGGCGGTTTGCTTTCCGCGATCTTCAACGAAGTTCTCCAGTTCTTCCTCATCTGGCTGGGCGCAATCGTCATCTCCATCCTCGGACTGATCGAGGCCGGAGGCTGGCATGGCATGGTCAACCGCATTCACCACAACTTTCCCGGCCAGGACTACACACATATGTGGAGCGGCCTTGGTTCGTTCACCGCGAATCCGATGGGAATTCACTGGACGGGCATCGTTCTGGGTCTAGGCTTCGTCATTTCGTTC
>JBJMGJ010000503.1:0-10195 GCA_045807965.1 Bryobacteraceae bacterium
AATATTTCTATCCAGGTACCGGTACATGGAGCGAGGAAAGGAAAAATCTTCTTCCACAAACTCTCGCCCACTATAAAGGCCGTATATGCCACCCTGCCGTTACTTACTGAAATAGCGCCTGCACAGACTACGAATCCGATCATTGAATGGAATCGTACGCTGCTGACGCTCGTTCGAACACCGAATCTGCAGCCTGCCACCGTTCACTCGACGCGCAGCTTTGCCATGATGCACCTTGCTATGGAGGAAGCAGTCCGCTCGGTTGACGGTGCTGGAAGCAACACTGAGGTACTCCAAAAGGTGGCCGCCGTTGCCGCGGCACATCAGGTACTTGTTGCTTTGTACCCCAGTGTTCAGTCCAATTTAGACCAGACTTACCAAGCATCCCTTGCGACGGTTGTCGCTTTTCCAAAAGTCGGCAGGTTCCTGGAAGCCATTAAGACAGGCAGCCGGGCCGCAGACCGCGTCATTCGTGACAGGGCTAACGATGGATCGAATGTGAGCCCACCGATCTACAGCTTCGGCATGAATCCGGGCGATTATCAATCGACACCTCCAAACTTTCCAAAGCAGCCCCAATTCGTGCATTGGAGAGACGTTACGCCATTCTCGCTCCACAGAGCAGGTCAATTTCGTCCCGGCCCTCCGCCCGCGCTCAACTCTGCGACTTATGTACGTGGTTTGAACGAAGTGCAGATGCTGGGCGCTACCGTCAACTCGTCGGCAAGCCCGGAACAGATGACGATCGGTAGGTTCTGGAACGGATCGATTCAAAACTACTGGAATGAAATTGCACAGATAGTAGCAATCGGACAGGGTCTGAACACTGCGGATACCGCTCGTGTGTTCGCGTTGCTCAATATCGCTATAGCCGATTCCGTGATCGCTTTCTATGATGCAAAGTATCAATACAGCTTCTGGCGCCCGGTGACCGCAATTCGCGCAGCGGATCCGAATATCACGCCCGGATCGATCCAGGATCCACAGTGGCTACCTGAAGTGACGAACACTGCGCCAGATCCGTCCTATCCGGGTGCCCATGCCGTGATTAGCTCTGCAGCTGCGGAGGTCCTGGTCGCAGCACTTGAGACAGACTGGGTTTCAATGGACGTAACTTCAGAAGTGATGAGTGGTGTTACGCGTCACTTCGATACCATCTCGGACGCTGAAGCCGAGGCAACCCGCAGCCGGGTTTATGCTGGCGCTCATTTCACCTTCGACCTTTCGACGGGCGAGCGCTTAGGAAGGAGAGTTGCCGACTTCGTTCTTGAACATCGGACCCGGCTTACTGACTAGCCGCTGGCGTATGCGGCTCTTCGGTTTTACCGGAGAGCCCTTCGCGGTAGAAGGCCGCTGCAAACGCGTTCAGCAAATGATTAACCATTCACCATCACGTTACTGCCGCCAGGTGTACCGGGCATGTTGCCAGTTAAGCAAACGAAACGGTATGAACCCATAAATGTTTAAAATCAACGCGATACGACGTGCGGAACCTTGCGAGATGGGCAAGGTCGGCGTCCCTCTTCCCAGGAGCGAATAAGGCCACGTACTTGCTGTTCCAAAGTCTGTGCGCGGATATTCGGGCTCGTAATTCAACCTCACGCACACAGAAGAGGAGTCGGCAGCCTTGCAACCTCATTTGTTGTTCACTCTCGCTGAACCCCGAGTTCTTGTTCTCGCGGTGCTTTGCACCAGCATTACCGCCTACCTCTTGACTTTGCGCAAGAAGAGTCTGGATCTGCGCTTCCTTATCGCAAGCTTCTCTTGCTGGACCGCTCACTTCACATTTGCTGTAGCCCGTGAGGCTGTCTATCCGTTCTCGGCCTGGTTTTCAGTCGCGGAAATGGTCGCCGGCCTCACGGGACTCGTGCTCTTTATCGGATTCGCATACAGCTTCCGCGGAAATCCTTTCCCGCGCGAATTTCGATCGGTGGTGTTCGTAACTTCGGCCGGCGTAACTGCCTGCTGTACGCTGCTGATCTACGAGCTGGTTTCCGGAAGGCCGCTCTTCTGGTTGGTCGGTAGCGGACTCAGCGTGGTGCTGTTCGTCTGGGCAGAGACTGTGTTCCTTCGGAGGTGGATTGCGGCGATGCACCAATCCGAGAAGCGGGCTTTTCGCAGCTTCGCCCTGGTCTTCCTCTTGTCATTAGCCGCCGTGGGCATCTACTTCCTGCGTGATCTAGGTGTGTTTCCTGCTGGGCTTGCAGCTCCGGTCAGCAGTCTCCTGTATCTTTCGAATCTTGTGGCCTTCACACTCGTATACGTTAACAACGCACCCTGCCCTACAACCTTCACCGTCAAAATCGTGGGCGCTTCACTGGTTGCCGTGCTCGCCGTCATTACGCTGATGTGGACGGTTGTTGCTTCATCCTGGGACGAAAGCGGAGCGATTTCCTCGCACCACACCCGAACGGTATCCGCGGCGCGATCTGTTACGGACGAGGAGTTCGTACGTCAGGCGCTTACGGGCAGCGGTTTAAAGTTTCAACGAACCGTGGTCGCCTGCAACTATTCGATCCTGGCGTCGACGTTATTTGTCCTCATATTCTTTCCAATATTCTTCCGAATCAGTCTTGTGGAGCCGCTATATGCGCTTTTGAAGGCAGTCGACCGTGTCGACGCGGGGGAACGCAACCTAAAATTGCCAGTGCGATTCAACGATGAGATTGGCCATCTTACGACCAGTTTCAACCGCATGATTCGTTCGCTCCGGGAGGCGGAAGATGGGTTAACCTGCTATGCCGAATCTCTGGAGCTGAAAGTAGAACAACGGACTGCGGAACTCGGGCGCAAGAATGAGGAAAATCTGCGGCTGCTCCTGAACATCCTTCCGGGAAGCATCGCTGAGCGACTCAAAGGCGGAGAACGAATCATCGCCGACACCTGTTCGGAGGTCAGCATCGTTTTCGCCGACATCGTCGGGTTCACAAATCTGAGTAGCCGAATTCCCGCGGAACAGGTCGTCGGGCTCCTTAGCGATCTCATGTCCGATTTTGATTTGCTAGCCCTTAAGCACGGGGTTGAAAAGATTAAAACGATTGGTGATTCCTATATGGCTGTGGCCGGACTCCCGGCGAGCCGTCCCGACCACGCGCAAGCAGCGGTTCACCTCGCCCTGGAGATGCTCAGTGTGGCGGCCAGGCACACCACGTTCGACGGCGTACCGCTTCAGCTTCGGATCGGTATCAACTCGGGGTCAGTGATTGCCGGGGTGATCGGAACGCATAAGTTCGCATACGACTTGTGGGGCGATGCCGTCAATACGGCTTCGAGGATGGAGAGTCATGGGCTGCCCGGTTGCATACAAATCACCGAAGCCACACACCGTTTGTTGCGGCATCAGTACCCGTTCAGGTCGCGGGGCGTGATGGATATCAAAGGCAAAGGCCAGATGCAGACTTATCTTCTGCACGCCGACGATGCCCTGAGAGTTCCGGCGATTCGAGACATAAGCACGATCGAACCCTCATGGGATGAAGTTGATCCCATGCAGTTGACCGCCGGCGTCACCTGATGGTTTAAATCGCACGATCGGTCTATCTCCGACAGCGGTTACTATAGTTAGCGGCTTGATGAGACCTGGGATTCGTGGTCGTGCTACAACGCTTCGCTCCATGGTAGTGATCATCGAGACCAACGACTGAGACGAATACATCTCGCATTCATTCGCGGCGGGAGTTCGGAATCAGGTAAGGAGGCAGATGAGGAACGTTTTCCAGAGACGAGAATTTCTGAAGCTGGCGGGGCTTTCGGGGATGGGAGTGCTGCCGCTTGGATCGCAAACGGGCGCCGCTGCGAGTTCCAGCCCCGTTGTCGAAACGGCATGTGGCAAGGTTCGTGGCGAATCAGCCAACGGAATCAGTTCCTTCAAGGGTATTCCTTATGGGGGCGACACATCCGGTAAGAATCGGTTCATGCCTCCCACGAAACCGGCGCCCTGGAGGGGCATTCGTGACGCTACGCAGTGGGGTCACGTGGCTCCACAGCGGGTCGGCGCGCCGACTGAATACTCCTCGATGGTGCGATGGCAAACCTTGCCGGGTGGACAGGGCGAAGACTGCTTAGTACTGAATGTCTGGACGCCGAACCCGAAGAGCGGGGGAAAGCGGCCCGTTCTCTTCTCTATTCACGGGGGCGGTTTCGCGAATGGAACCAGCGGCAATCCGGTCTTCGACGGCTATCATCTTGCCAAGAACCACGATGCCGTCGTCGTCACCATCAATCACCGGCTCGGGCCCCTCGGTTACTTGCACCTGGGCGACTTATCGCCCGAATTCTCAAGTTCCGGGGTCGCCGGGATGCTTGACTGCGTTGCCGCACTTGAGTGGGTACGTGACAACATCGATCGGTTCGGCGGAGATCCCGGACGAGTCATGATTTTCGGGCAGTCGGGAGGTGGCTCGAAGACTTCCTTTTTGCAAGCAATGCCATCGGCAAAGGGCCTGTTTCAGCGTGCGGCGATGGAAAGCGGTGTTGCCGTCCGGGCGCCTTCACGGGAGAACGCGACCGAAAACACCGAGAAGTTGCTCGCTCAACTGGGACTCAACAAAACGCAGTTGCGCGATTTGCAAAACATACCGTTTGACAAACTCGTAAATACTGCGGCCGGCGCATTCAGTCCCATCGTGGATGGGAAAGAAATATCTCACTTGCCGTTTGACCCTGCCAATCATCTCGCCGATGAGATTCCGATCATCGTCGGCTCGTGCCTGCACGATAGCGCCTTGAGCATTACTGATTTCTCCTTGGACGACGCCGGAATGCGCGCCCAAGCGAGGAAGAATCTCGGTGCCAATGCCGATGCGATCGTGAATGCGTATCGGAAGGCAGATCCGAAGGATTCTCCGTCCCTCCTCATGGCCCGAATGAATACGGATCGAGGTCTGCGACGCAACTCCATTGCGGTAGCCGAGCGTAGGAACGCGGGCGGCCGCGCATTAGCCTACATGTATCGAATCGATTGGCGTTCTGTCCCTTATAACGGCAAATTCGGGGCTGTGCACGGTGTGGACGTGCCAATGGTATTTGATAACGTGAATGCCTGGCCGCTAGTGGGCACAAGCGCCCAAGCAGTTGCATTAGCTCATCAAATGTCTTCAGCCTGGGTCGCCTTTGCGCGAACAGGCGATCCAAATACATCAGAAATCCCGAAGTGGCCGGCCTATCGGCCCGACACCCGGGCTACGATGATCTTCGATGCCAAGGTGCGCGTCGACAACGCACCTGACCGGGACTTGCTTAGTCTCTGGGATTCGACGAACAACTCTTAACCATTTGCATGGGCAATCCGGAAGATCGGGCTCAAGCTTCGGCTTCAGCCCGAGTCGATTCAAAAGATCAGCTTCAAAGCTAACTGAATCTGTCTCGCAGAGGTTGTGCCGTCTGGTTGCACGATGGTCGATAGCGATTGCCCGAATGTTCCGGGCGACGCTATTGAGTTGCTTGACGTGTTCGGGAGATCGAATTGAATTCGATTGAGCACGTTGTAACACTCGGCGCGAAACTGTAGATTCACAGTCTCTGATAGCCGTGTATTCTTTATCAGGTTCAAATCCGTGTTGAAGTACCTGGCGCCCGTGAACGTGTTTCGCCCCAGATTGCCCGGTCTTCCGAAAGGTTGGGTCGCAAAAGCGGTAACTGGAGGTCCGACCTGATTTCGCGGCGCATTCGCCGGGATGGAAGGATCTCTCACCAGGTCCGGACGGTTCGTCAATCCTGTGTACTCTGAATCGCGGCCACTGTATATAGAGAAGGGATGTCCGCTTTGGAACGTCGACAGCCCCGAGAGTTCCCATCCGCCCAATAGCTTTGATGCAAAACCCTGAGAGAACCGTGCGTGTCCAGGGCCGAAAGGCAATTGAAACAGATAATTGAGAATCAGCCGGTGTCTCAGATCGTAGTCCGAAGACCCGCGGTCTTCTTTGAGATTGAAAGAGTTTCGTGCAGTAGTTCGATTCCCGCCCGTTGCGATCAACGGATCGGCGGCATCATCGATCGCATGAGACCAGGTATACGCCGCTTGAAACTGTACTCCCCGACTGAACTGCCGTCTCAGCATCATTTGCAGTCCGTTGTAAGTTGAGTTGCCAACGGACCTGATGACAATCGGCTGAACGAACGCCAGGTTACCGGTTACTTGCGGCAGGCCCACCAATGGTGCAATCCGTAACGTTCCGCCGGAAACACTGCGGGGCAACGTCCCGTTCGCTTGGGCCGCAGAAACCAGCCATGGAAGCGGAGGATTTCCGTCGACGGAACGAAACAGGTAGTGCGTATTGGACCCGACGTAATCAATTTCGAAAGTCATACCGCCGGCGATTTGTCGCTGAACTCCGGCGTTCCACGACTGCGTCTGAGGATTCCTTAGGAGCGGATCAAGGATACTGATACCACTCAGTAGCGATCCGTCTTGCACGGCCGCGGACGGGGCCGGCTGAGTTGCCAGCTGCCCTAACCCTCCTAACGTCACCAGGCTCGACGGAAAATTCTGATTGGGGAAATTCTGCACTCCCGCCACGAAGGGCGGATTGCCTTTTAAGTTGGTAAACAGATTTCCGAAAACACGGTCGTGGAAAATGCCGTAACCGGCCCGGAAGGATGTCTTCCCATCATGGAAGGGATCCCAGGCCAACCCTAAACGCGGTTCGAAGTTATAGGGATACCCATAAAAGGCCTCCCGCCCGGTTCCCGGCCCTACGGTCTGGAAATTGATGGGCGGTACGGCGGACGGTTGCTGGTAGAGCAGATTTGAGAAGTTTCCGTTCCTTTCGAACGGCGGCTGATCGAGCTCGTAACGGAAGCCGAGGGCGAGCGTGAGGTTTGGCCGGACTTTCCAGGAATCTTGTACGAAAAAGCCATACTCGCGCTGGACGAATCTCCTGAAATCGGTGGGTGTCCGCTGCCCTTGCGCGGAAAAATATTGATTTTGAGATTGAACCCCTGGTACTCCTAGCAAACCCGCTGCCAGCGTTTGCAAGACTTCATCGCTGGCGCAACTTCCGGCACAGTTCACAATGGGAATACGGAAGTTCCCAAAAGCAGTAAAGTCGACTGTCGGCCGAGAATTGTATGCGTCGTACCCGTTCTCGTACACGTATCGGAACTCGCCGCCTACCTTGACGTTGTGATTACCGGATACCCAGGATAATTGGTCCACGTAGTGCCAGGTCCCCGCCCTTCGGAACTGCGCGTTGCTGTCCGTTAGCGCTCCGCACGCGGCATTCGCGATAGTGGGAACGCCTGTCGAAGTATTGAAGAGATAATCGGTACCGAATCCAAATTGGTCAGGTCGGCTGTTCTGATCGAGAACGTTACTGCCGTTGCAGGTGAAAAGGACGTCGGCGCGGTTAAACCCGAAGCGGAATTCGTTCACCAGATTCGGACGGAACGCGGCACTGAAGTTGAACGCGCCGTTCTGGCTTTGCTGACTCGTTGCCACGCCGCCCACTCCCGGAAAAATCTCGTCGAGCGAGTTCCCTACCGTCAGCCCGTTGTAAATGTAGCGGGCGGAAACAGTGTATTTGTCGCTGAAGTGATGATCCACCCGGAAGGTTACGTTTGCTGTATTCTGCGGTGTCCCGGTTGGGAAAAAGTAGGTTCCCCGTATGTTGTCGACCGCGGGCCCGTTAGGGTTCGGATAAAGCGACAGTACCTTTTGCATCGTCGGATCGAGCGGAAGTCCCAATGCGTTATTTGGCGACCCGGGGCTTGCAAGATTAATTTGCTGGCCATTATAAGTAAATCTCCCGGTTTTGAAGGCCGCCGTGGGCACAATTGCCGAGTTAGTCAGCGTAGTACGGTAGCGGTCCCATTCCGAATTTACGAAAAAGAAGGTCTTGTTCTTTACCACCGGACCGCCCACCGAGAAACCAAACTGGTTCCGAACGAAGGGGTTCTGCGGATCTGGCTTGGCGTTGAAAAAATCGCGGGCCGCCAGGGCATTCACACGGTTGAATTCGTACGCGCTGCCGTGGAACGTATTGGACCCACTGCGCGTGACGATGTCTACGATCGCTCCCGAATTGCGGCCGAATTCCGGGAGATAGTTATTGGTGATGACCCGGAACTCTTGGGTCGAGTCCGGGTTGAGCGTGCTCACTCCGCCCGGTATTCCTGGCACGGAGGCATCGTTGTTGTCTACTCCGTCAAGAAGAAAGTTGTTGCTCCTTTCCCGTTGCCCATTGACCGAAAACCCGCCGCTCGCACTCGGGGCTTGTTGTACCCCAGGCGAAAGCAAGACTAGTTGGTACGGGTCGCGAGTGATCAGCGGCAACGTCTCGATACGCTGCTGATCTACAACATTGCTGATCTGCGCGTCGGTGAGATTAATAGCTGGAACACTGCTTCCGGACACTTCCACCGACTGCGAAACGACTCCTAATCCCAGCGTGCCATCCAAAGCCAGGTTCTGCGCTACCGTTAACTGAACATCTTGGAACCGTAATGAGGAGAAGCCTTGCTTTTCCACAGTCACCTCATACCTGCCGGCGGGAAGGTTCGGTAGTGCATAGTTCCCGTTTGCGTCAGTGACCGCGGACCGTACAGCCGTCGTGCCCAAATTCTTCGCGCTGACTGCGGCGTCCGAAACCGATGTATTGGTCTCATCCACGACCCGGCCCGTAATGCTCCCCGTTTGCCCATAGACACCGCCGCCCGCAATCAGCAGCATGGTCGCTCTTACAAGTAGCAAACGGATATTTCTTCGGTTTTTATGCTCAAACATTTTCGATTTCCAACTGAACGAACATTCCTTGGCCCGTTCAATACGTTACCAATTCTGGCAGTAAGGTACAGAATTTGAATCTACGATACAGGCAGGATTGGCCCGTTTCTGGCGCGCAGCCAGTATCGAAGAACCATCCCAACCCGCGGGTGCGGGACATCGCATACGATCAGCCTCGAATCGTTAGTCATGACCGGGTCGGAAAACCGGATCGTAGTACGTACGCGTTGCAGTGCCACCTGATTGAATATCGGACGCGGTAGCATATCCTGTTGCGCCAGCCCAGTACCGGGTTCGACGTTGCGTATGAAACCACACGGTTTGATTCCGATTCTACCTGGTAGATCCTCAGAAGCGATAACCGATGAACACATTCTGGAAAACTCTTATTGTGAGTGCCGCAGTGCTGACTTCTGTTCAGGCCCAAGACCGCCGGAACAGTACTCAGCAGCAATCATCCCGCGGCTCAACTTCATCTCAATCAGAAAAGGCCCGAAGCTCCAGTGCTTCGAATGATCGACCCTATTACGACAGCAAACATCGGGATTGGCATCAATGGAACGATCGAGAAGACCAATCCTATACTCGCTATGCCGATGAGCATCATCGCAAGACCACGATTTCTCGAAGAGCAATGAACGAGAACAGCAGCAGTATTGGAACTGGCGACATAAGCATGCCGACGAACATTGAATTGATTCTGTTGCCAAAGCTGCCTCTAAACCTAACAGTCTTCATCACCGCTGAGGTTTGAGACGTTCGAACTGCGCGGCCTCGGTGCGGGCGGTTGATAAACTCTACGCGTGAATCGGCGCGATTTTCTGGCAGCCTTCGCCGCCTCTGTAGGCCCGCTCGGAGCATTGGCTCAGAAGCGAACTGGGCGATCGAAGATCGCAGAGGTCCGCCTTGTTCCACTCCGGATGATTCGAGATGTTGGCACTCTCGAGCCCGCATGGGACAAAGGCGGAGCGATGCGCTTCACCATCGGTGGGGGCTCGGTACTCGAGATTCGTACCGATCAGGGTCTGACAGGCATTGGGCCCGGCATCGATCCCGCCCTGCTCGCGCCTGTGCAAAAGCAGTTGGTTGGGCAAGACCCTTTTGATACCGAGCGGCATGCTGCCCGGCTGCGCTACTACGCATCTGGGAATTCCTACCGGGGCGCTTCCTGTGTGGACGTAGCGCTTTGGGATCTCATCGGCAAGGCCTGCGACCAACCTCTTTACAAGCTCTTCGGCGGCGCCAAAGACCGCGTTGTGCCCTACGCGAGCATGGTCGTCTTGGGAACTCCGGAAGAGCGCGCCCGCCAGGCCGAGCAGCTTTGGCAGCAGGGCTGGAAAGCAATCAAGTTGCGCCTCCATCACGAGTCAATCCGCGACGATCTGCGTACTGTAGAACTGGTCAGGAAGGCGACGGGCGATGCAATGACCGTGATGGTTGACGCAAACCAGGCGCAGTCGTCTGGCAACTGGC
>JBJMGJ010000504.1:0-2845 GCA_045807965.1 Bryobacteraceae bacterium
ATGGTCGTTCTTCGGCGAACATGGTCGCGACCTGTCGTTTGGTGGTGCCGTGAATGCGCGTGTCCGCCCAGCGCTCCTCCCACTGATCCACGTAGGCTTGCGCCTCTTCCAAACTTTCGAAGCGCTGCCCTTTTAACGGCGTCTTTTGGGCGTGAGCGACGCCCGACTCGACTTTGCCTTTCCGATCTGGATCTCTCACCCGGCAAGGCAATGCTATGGCGCCATAGTGCTGCAGCACGTCCCGGTACAACGGATTGACAGATGGATCATAAGCGTCAGGTGCAAGCACGCCTTCGCGCAGGTTATCCAGGACCACCACACGCGTCGCTCCGCCGAGGCGGCGAAACGCCTTCCCATGTAACTCAGCCCAGACCTGCACACTGGAGCGGAACAGCAGAAAGCGCACGCACTTTCTGCTGTATCCAAGCGTCATCACGAACAGCCGGGTCCGGCGGTACTTGCCGTTTTGCAGGTCCCGAACCATAGGTCCGGAGCCATAATCGACCTGGCACTCTTCGCCCGGCGCTGTCTCAATCACTACTCGTGCTTCCGGCGAGATTGCGATCTGCAACTTGCGTGGAAGCGCTGGACACTTTGATAACTGGCCGTGAAGCCTTGCTTATCAACCAAGTCCTGCCAAATCGCCATGGCGTTGCGGCCACGCGTGAGTCCCAGTCGATTGCCTCACGGTAGGTGGCGGAAATGCTGGCCGAGGGATGGACAATCGGCTTCCGTTCGAGCTCCGTCACCGGTGCCAATCCCGCCGCAAAGTCGTTAATCACCTCGTTGGCCGGTTTTGCCGGATCGAGCCGTCCCCACCCGCCAGGCGGCCGCACGGCAATGCCGACGGCGCGCAAATAGCCGGCGATCGTCTCCCGACGAATATGAACGGCTGCTTCGATGCGCCGCAGAGACCATCCCAATCGCCCCAGGGCGATTACTTGTTGTTTCTTGTCGTCACTCAAAACATTGCTCACGTCGACGCAGCGTAATTCCCGCGTCTGGATCAATGTCCTGGATCAGACCTTCCGTTGGCCGCTTTTCAAGTGATAACCGTTGGCCGCTTTTGAGTGATTACCGAGGGTGGGCGAGTTTACACGGAAGGTGGCGTCACATCCGCTTCGACAGATCTGGAGGCGAGTGAAGTTGCTCACGGCACCACCGGAACTGCTGAACTCCTCTGTGTGGCGATTGTACGGGTGCGACACCGGCGGTTGCTGTGCTCGCCGACCAAGCTGATTAGATTAGTGCGTCACGAATACAGGAACGACTACTCGTGATCTGAATACGCACGCGACATCGGCGGTCGATAAACTTCAATCACGACGGCTCGGACCCGGTAGACGTCACTGTACACCGAGCGCTTTGAAAACTGCGTCCACCGGATCGGCGTAGAAGCTTGTCTGGAATTTCGCGAACAGTTCTCCAGGAATGGTCGGGATATCCTTCACGCTCGCCATTGGTAACAAGATACGCTTGGCACCTGCATCAAACGCGACCTGTAACGATTCCGCCAAGTTTTCTACCGGCACGACGTTTCCGCCCAAGCTCATACTGCCTAGGATGACCATCTGCTGTTGTATTGATTTTCCGAACACGCCAGAACAAAGAACTGCGAAGGCTGCCAAAGTCATCGCAGTTGTCGGTCCTGTGTTGTGCAGTTCGACGATGTGTAGATGGTAATCGTGATCGCCAGGCTTGATCGAAGCGCTGACACGGGTAGCGTTCGCCTTGAAGTAGTCAAACCCTACCTTGATCGCCTCCTTCGCCGCCGAATTCGAACCGAGACCAGATGTTTTGAGAGTTCCATTCCCAGAAGTTATCTGGGTTTCCAGTCGGTACAGACCAAGATGCCCTCCTGAGCCGGTCGCCACGGTATGCAAGACTCCGGGATTTAGAGGTGCATCGGGTATGAGTGAGCCGCCGCCCTGTTCTGGCACGCTGATGAACTTTTCTTCCATCGTCTCCAAATCGATGTAAGAGAAGTGAACGTCGAAGAATTCCATCCCCCCAATCTTTTTCAACTGCTCTTTCACTCGCCGACGCACCTCAAGCGCGTACTCCAGACAGCGCCGAACGGCGTCTTTGTCGTACTCTTCGTGTGGATAGAGTAGCTTCAGCAGGCCGGAGACCGTGTGCTTGACCGCTATCGTGTCCCTCTGATTCAGGTCACGCCCAAGCTTGAAATACTTATTTATGGCATCACCAAAAGTCCTCTTGCGCATCTCGCGTAGCCACTCGGCGAGATAGTCGACGATTAAACCGTACTGGCTGGTGAAGAACTCAGGACGCATTTTGGGAATTTCCCAGCCGGGAACATAGGCGTGGAATCGATCGAAAAACGCCGAGTCAATCATTGTGTCCGGAAACGGAGCGAACAAGTGGCTGGTCTTGACGAGCGTATCGACAAGCTGATTGATGTTGCCGACGAAAACCATCGATGCGTACGCGTTGACGGCATCACGGCCACGGGCAAAAGAGCCAGAAGCCATGTAGTCTTTCATGATCTGGACGCCATCCTTGTCCTTGAAGGAGATGCCCGCCACTTCGTCGAAGGCCACCACATCCCAGAGACCCACGAGACCAACCTGCCGGCGCGCCATATTGTAGAACAGATTGGCGACAGTCGTTTGCCCGCCAGAGACCAAAATGCTGTTCGGACTAATCTCTTTGTATATGTGGCTCTTCCCGGTCCCGCGGGGGCCAAGTTCTGCAAGATTGTAGTTGTTTTCGACGAGGGGGATCATTCGAGCGAGCAGATGCCACTTCACCCTCGCTTCAAAGTTGGTCGGCTCCATCCCTGTCGAGCGCAATAGCGCGTCGATCCACTCCTGCTCACTGAAAG
>JBJMGJ010000505.1:0-2626 GCA_045807965.1 Bryobacteraceae bacterium
AGGCCTATCTCAAGCGGGTCGAACTCGGCAAGGCCGAGCTGGAACCGTTTCTCGATCGGATTGAAGAGTATGTTCGAACCGTGGTTCGAAAAGCGGAAGACGCTCCGGTCCGAGAACGACAAACCGTGGCGGTAGAAACCGCGTCAAGCAAGAGCGAATCGTCCGCCGTTGCCCAGCTTCTTTCGGTAGCTACCACGGGACAACCTGATCTGCTTGGCCTTCTGCAAAAAGCGTTTGCCTTCTCGTCGTTCCGTCCGAACCAGGAGAAAGTGTGTCAGGCGGTTGCGGACGGAAACGATGCGCTCCTCGTCATGCCGACAGGCGCCGGAAAGTCGATCTGCTACCAGTTGCCCGGACTGGCGAGAGGCGGCACGACACTAGTCATCAGCCCTTTGATTGCGTTAATCGAAGACCAGGCCGGCATGTTGCGGAAGCGCGGCTTCGCGGCCGAATCAATTCATTCCGGACGTGATCGCGCCACCTCGCGCCAGGTTTGCGTCGATTATCTGGCGGGCCGTTTGCAATTCCTCTTCGTTGCTCCGGAGCGCTTCAAGATCGCCGGGTTCGCCGAGATGCTCGGCAAACGTAAACCGACGCTGATAGCCATCGACGAAGCTCACTGCATTTCTCAATGGGGTCACGATTTTCGGCCTGACTATCGCATGCTGGGCCAATACTTGCCGCTCATGCGGCCCGCGCCTGTTGTTGCCCTGACCGCGACGGCCACGGCGCAAGTGCAGGAAGATATCTGCCATCAGCTGAAACTTCCCCGAGTATCGCGTTTCGTTCACGGATTTCGGCGGCATAACATCGGAATCGAGGTGGTGGAAAGGCGAGCTTCTGAGCGTCTTGCCCAGATCGAACAAGTTCTATCGGACAACGACCGGCGGCCCGCGATTGTCTATGCTCCCACTCGCAAGCGTACCGAAGAACTGGTCGCCGAATTAAAACGGACTTTTAAGGCAGCGGCGTACCATGCGGGGCTCGACTCCGAGCATCGGCGTGAAGTGCAGGAAGACTTCATCAGCGGCAAAACGGAACTCATTGTTGCGACAGTGGCGTTTGGTATGGGCATCGATAAGCCCGACGTGCGTACAGTCATTCATACCGCCTTGCCTGGGAGCTTGGAAGGTTACTACCAGGAAATCGGACGTGCCGGACGTGATGGTCTGCCTAGCCGGGCGCTCTTGATGCACTCGTATGCGGATCGTCATACGCACGATTTCTTCATGGAACGTGATTATCCGGACGCCGCGGTTCTCGATCGCATCTTCGAGGCTCTTGGCGAAGAGCCTGTTGAGAAAGCCAAGCTGCAGAAGCGGCTTAAAATCGAGCCGGACCTGTTCGACAAAGCGCTCGAGAAGCTTTGGATTCACGGGGGCGCAATCGTCGATTACGAAGAGAATGTAACCCGCGGAGATCGAACCTGGAAGCCTTCCTACCTGCAGCAATCCCAGTTGCGCTCGACACAGATCGAGCATGTCATTCGGTTCGCTTCAAGCAATGGCTGTCGCATGGCGACGCTTGTCGCTCATTTCGGAGATGTTGCCGACAAGGGAGCGCCCTGCGGCATATGCGATTTCTGTGCTCCGCAGTCGTGTATTGCGCAACGGTTTCGCGCTCCGGCCGAGCATGAGCGAGTTGCCCTGGACCGGATCGTCAGTGCGCTGCGGGCCAGGAGCCCTCGAGCTACCGGTAAGCTGTATGCCGAGCTTTTCGCTCACGATGAGATTTCGCGCGACCAGTTCGAGAATATCGTGGGCGGAGCGGTGCGGTCAGGTCTCTTTTCTCAGACCGAAGAAGTATTCGAGAAAGACGGTAAACGAATTCCGTACCGCTCTGTCCGGCTCGATCCTGAGGCCCGGTCAAGGGATGGCGATACGCGCCCCGAATTTCTTATGAAGGACGCCGGGGCTTTGTCGCCGGCGCCTCCTCATCGTAAGAAGCGCAAAACCAGGAGTGCGAAGCAACTTGAGCCAGTAAAGGCCAAGCGGAGCAAGGATCGTGCTCCCGTGAATGCCGGCCGAGACAAACTGGAACAGGCACTGAAGGCCTGGCGCCTAAAGGAAGCGAAGCGGCGCGGCATTCCGGCCTTTCGAATCTTCACTGATCGCGTCTTGAAGAACATACTGGCCGGCACGCCGCAGAGCGCGAACCAGCTTTCCGCCATCTCCGGCGTTTCCACCAGCTTCGTCAAGCAGTATGGAGATCAAATCTGCGCCGTCATGCGGCAGCATGCCGTCTGATCCAATCTGCTCATTCGGTCTGAAATACCCCGCGAAACGCCAAGGGGCGGCGTTGCTCTAGAGTAAAGGGATCATTTCCATGCGTTCGATCTGCTCTACAAGGAAAGCTCTAACATTCTGTTTACTTATCGCTTCCTTGCAAGCGCAAGATATTAGTGTCCTCAAAACGCTCAAATGGAGAAGTATTGGCCCATTTCGCGGTGGCAGAGTCGCTGCGGTCGCGGGCATCGATTCCCAACCAGGCACGTATTATTTCGGAGCTGTTGGCGGGGGAATTTGGAAAACGACGAATAGCGGCGCGAACTGGCAATCTGTGACAGACGGACAGCCGCTTGGAACTTCGTCAATCGGAGCCGTTGCCGTGGCGCAATCGGATCCCA
>JBJMGJ010000506.1:0-4997 GCA_045807965.1 Bryobacteraceae bacterium
CCCCTCTTTTGTGTAGAGCTTGACCGCAAAGCCCCGTACGTCGCGGGCCAGATCGGCCGATCCTTTATTGCCGCCCACCGTCGAGAACCGGACGAAAGCCTCTGTCTTCTCGCCGGCTCGTTGAAACAGGTCCGCTGAGGTGACGTCCGATAGAGACTCATAGTTTTCGAAGTAGCCGTGAGCGCCATACCCGCGGGCGTGAACAACACGCTCGGGGATCCGCTCGTGATCGAAGTGGAAAATTTTCTCTCGGAAATGAAAGTCTTCAAGCGCAGTCGGTCCGCGCTTACCAATTCGTAATGAATTCTGATCGTCGTAGACCGGAACGCCCTGTTGGGTTGTCAGGCGAGGTACTTCGCCTCCGGCCGTTTGGTGCAGTTCCCCCCCGTTTCCCACTTCCGCTTGATTGTCTTCGTTTTTTTTGCCCGGAATTTTCATAAGCCCTTTCTCAACCCGTCGCGAGCATGGGAAGGGCCCGGGTGCGTGGCTCGACCGCTCGCTGGAGAAGATCCGTTGTTGGTCTCGCCTACATGGAATCGAAAAGGACCGGCGATGTTTCTGGTCGCGTAGACTTCCCCATCCGTGCAAGCACTTTTGCGAGGTCGCTCGCGAAAAGGCCAAGCCAATTCGATAAGCTGGAAAGTTCCTAGCCATGGCTCAAATACTTAATAAATACAGTTCTCGTGTCACCCAACCCAAGTCGCAAGGTGCATCACAAGCCATGCTCTATGCAACCGGCCTCGTGGAGCGGGACATGGACAAGCCGCAGGTTGGCATTGCCAGCGTTTGGTTTGAAGGTAACCCCTGCAACATGCATCTTCTCGGACTGGCCGAGAAAGTGAAAGAAGGTGTAAGCGCTTCCGGAATGGTCGGCATGAGGTTCAATACCGTCGGTGTCAGTGACGGCATTTCCATGGGCACCGACGGGATGAGTTTCTCATTACAGTCCCGCGACTTAATTGCGGACTCGATCGAAACCATCATGGGCGGGCAGTGGTACGACGCGAATATTTCCATTCCAGGTTGCGACAAGAATATGCCGGGCTGTCTCATCGCGATGGGCCGCCTGAACCGTCCTTCCCTCATGGTTTATGGAGGGACCATTAAGCCGGGGCACAGCGACGGAGAAAAGCTGGACATCGTTTCGGCATTCCAAAGCTATGGCGAGTTCATCTCCGGTAACATCGGTGAACAAAAACGTTTCGATATCGTTCGCCATGCGTGCCCGGGCGCGGGCGCCTGCGGCGGAATGTACACCGCGAATACAATGGCGTCGGCTATCGAGGTGATGGGAATGACGTTGCCGTACAGTTCCTCGATTCCAGCCGAAAACCCCGCCAAGTTGGAGGAGTGCAAACGGGCCGGGGCCGCTATTCGGAATTTGTTGGAGCTCGATTTGAAGCCGCGTGACATCATGACGCGAGCGGCGTTCGAGAACGCGATGGTTCTTATCTCGGTTCTCGGAGGATCGACCAACGCCGTTCTTCACCTCTTAGCGATTGCAAGGGCAGTGAACGTTCCCCTCACGATTGACGACTTTCAAAAGGTCAGTGACCGTATACCGTTGCTTGCCGATCTGAAACCGAGCGGCAAATACGTGATGGAAGAGCTGCAAGAAGCCGGCGGCATTCCCGCCGTAATTAAGATGCTGCTCGATGCCGGACTTCTTAACGGAGATTGTGTAACCGTAACCGGCAAAACGCTGGCCGAGAATGTCGAAGATCTGCCGGGATTGAAAGCGGGCCAGCAAATCATTCGACCGCTATCCGACCCGATCAAGCCGACTGGCCACATTCAGATCTTGAAGGGCAACCTGGCTCCGGGCGGATCGGTGGCGAAAATCACCGGTAAAGAAGGCCTCACATTTACCGGCCCGGCCAAGGTGTACGACTCCGAAGAGGACATGCTTCACTCGCTGGAACGGAAAGAGATCGACAAAGGCGACGTGATCATCATCCGCTATGAGGGCCCGAAGGGTGGGCCGGGTATGCCGGAGATGTTGACTCCCACTTCCGCAATCATGGGCGCAGGTCTTGGGAAAGAGGTAGCGCTTCTGACAGACGGGCGCTTCTCCGGAGGTTCACACGGATTCATCGTGGGACACATCACGCCCGAAGCGCAGGAAGGCGGTCCGATCGCGCTTGTTCGCAATGGCGACCGAGTGACAATCGATGCCGAGAACCACACGTTGACCGTGGACCTGTCCGACCAAGAACTCGCGTCCCGCAAGAAGGCGTGGACGATGCCGCCATACAAGGCCGAACGAGGCACACTGGCGAAGTACATTCGTCTTGTGAAAAGCGCCAGTAACGGCTGTGTGACGGACGAGCCGTAGAGAAAAGGAAGGCGGAGAGCACTGGCTGTTCGCCTTGAAGCAGATACTTACGGCTAACTCGCTGATTGCTATGCGCGAGAATCCGGTAGCATCCCAGGGGTTTGGCCTGCCCGGTCATGGCCCGCTAAATCGCTCACGCTGTCCCCAATGAAGCTACCCTGCAGCAGGTTTTGTTCCACCGAGTAGACCCGCGCGAGCGGCTGCATCGTACAAGAGCAGTTCCTCCCCTTCATCATTGCTGAACTTCCCTGCGATGATCTTGGTCCAGGTTTGCCGGCATTGTGTGTTCTCACCGATAAATTGCCGAAGGTCAGAGTCGCGGCACCTGCAGGGGACGTCTACAAGAGGTCGGCCGTTATCAAGCAGTCCATTCTTGCAGTCGCAAAAATCGTTGCCGTTCCCGTATTCCGGCTGTAGCAGAAAAGAGAGCCGCCGTTGCGTGTTCCATGTACGGCAGGCTCTCCTCCGACACCCGCGTAATCCCGTGACAAAAGTGAAGCATTGCAAGCATTGAGATCGCTGCTTCAGATCGCGGGATCACGAATTCTTATGCGATTCCCTCCGGACCGAATCGGAAGTATGGTCGGCCCTTGTCGCACTGTAACGAAGTGTTAGCCCGAGATGTCCGAATTGCATGCTCGTCACCCTGGTTTGTCGTCCTTCCGTGATCAGACGCAGCGTGCTGCCCTTGAAGGGCTCGCCAACTGAAACCGTCCCGACGGCCGGTATCCTGACGAGTTTCCCCTCTCCTCGGATGGAAAGGACCAATCCAATTGTTGCGCGATCAAGTGTGTAAGAGTAAGCGCCAGGCGATACTGCGACACTTCCAAAGTAAGTCTCTTGGGGTAGAGTGAATTCGCCTCGGCTGACCTGTGCACTCGAAATGTTAGCCCCCACGGTTAGCGCAGAAAGCGCGATCAGTGTTAGCGTGGGAATTCCTGAAAATCTAAATAAATTCATAATCAATGTTGTCTTTCTGAGGCGAGATAACTCCCTCCTCACCCATACATGCGGAAAAAATGGCAAGATGTGCGTTGAGTAGACGAAGATGTTTCCGGCATTCATCAGTCCAGGCCAATTCCAGCGGGGTAAGTGAAGGCTTGCAAGGTGGAGGAGCAACGGAACGTTGCAAAAGGAGGGATAAGGTTCGGAAAAGCCGTCAATGAAGTTAGCCAAGCAGCTTTGTACTGTTGAGGGTTTCTATGAATAGAGGTGAGGACGCATGCTCAGGTGGTGCCGGGCTGATTGACAAACACACGGGCCAGCCGGTGAGTGAGCATGCGCCCTTCGGAGCTATTGGCCTTCGCAAGTTACTCGGTTATTCCAGTCCACAAAGGCTCCGTTCGGATTCTCGCGCCAAGCCCAGACGTGCAGTTCGAAGAATGCGGGTAGAGCGTACCGGTTGGGGCTGTTGACCAACTGAAAGGATTGCCCCTCGAGTACCGGCGGGCTGTCATGGTTTGAAAGCCAAGTTGCCGCGTCCACGATAAACTCCACCCCGACGAGCCGGAGCCGACCTCCATCAGGTTCATAGATCAGCGCTTCGGGCCGGGACGCGTCAATCTCCCCATCTCCTACTAAAGAGCCGTTGACGTAGTGCACTCCCATTGCCCCATGATCCGGACCGCTGATGCAGCCGAGGAAGGGATGGTATTCCGCATACGTGGCGGCATTGACATCAATGAAACGCCGCGTTGCGTTGCGCACGATTTCGACGAGCCTCGCGGGAGATTCATGCTCATGGCCGTGATGCGCATTTTCGGTATCTTGGATTCCGGAGCCTGCGGCGGCAAAGACGGGAACGACAAGGGAAATTCCGCTCAGGAGTGCAAGGCGGAACATGTTCTTTTTCCATTGCTGAGTGACTTGCCTGATTGTTGTGGTCATAGTCTGTCCTTTCGATTGAAAGATTCGGAAGCTCACGAGGATGCCATGGGTGGGCCCCCTGAGCTTGTCTGGATGTACCTGCGGCATTCTTCTGAAAAATTGAACGGTTCGCCCCCAAAACTCAGCGACTTAGAAATAGTGAAAGTTTTTGCCGTAAGGCAAGAGCTTAATCGCAGCTTTGTCTCGCGGTATCTTGTATGCAAGTCACCAAACTGCTCCGTCGAATCAATGACGGTGAGCGGGAAGTCATGGACCTGGTGATACCGCTTGTTTACCAGGAATTGAAAAAGCTGGCGCGTGCACGTCTACGGAGCGAACCGAACGTGTCACCGCTGGAAGCTACGGCGCTGGTCCACGAGGTTTTCCTTAGGCTGGCAGCGGGAAGTCATCCTTCCTATGAAAGTCGCTCTCACTTTTACGGGATTGCGTCAAGGCTTATGCGGCAAATCCTAGTGGACGCTGCTCGGGCCAAAGCGGCTGCAAAGCGAGGCGCGGGCCAGGTAGTAGCGCTTTCTGATATTCCCGAGGTCAGCTCGCAACCCGACCGGTCCGTGCTGGCGTTGGAAGACGCTCTGCGTTGGCTCGAGGAAACGGACGAGTTGAAGGGACGCCTGATCGAAATGCGATACTTCGGTGGCATGACCGCCGAGGAGTGCTCGTCTACGTTAAACATGCCGGTGCACGTGGTGCGCCGCGAGCTTCGCTTAGCTCAAGCCTTGCTCCGGAAACAAATGGCACATGAGACGACGGGCACGGGAGCTCTTCCCGATCAAGC
>JBJMGJ010000507.1:0-10607 GCA_045807965.1 Bryobacteraceae bacterium
ACCGCTACGACGGTCCATGCCGTCCGGCCCAAACCTCGGACTCCTTCGGGCTTCGCCTTGTTTGGAATGCTAAGCTCAAGCTTTGCGGGCTCGGTCGCGTAGAAAACGGGAAAGTTGAACTCCGGAACGTAAGAGCCGGTCGGCAGATGAATACGAATTTCGCGATCGCGCCCGGGCGCGCCATCGTAATACTGAGCCAGGCGTTTGCGTACGTCGTTCGCTCGAACTCGCACAATGGAGTCGCCGCCGGTGTCGTAATCGACATCGCGTCCGAACACCTCGGCGCCGACGACTCGCTCGCGCAGCAGATCATAGGCGCCGGCAATTGACTGATTGACCAGGTAGCTCAGTAGCTGCTGGCATCGCGGGCTGGCGGAAAACGCGGAACTCTTTGCAATCCGAAGCAGCTGCTGCTCGACCTCCAGCTTCCGCGCTGGCGGAAGAAGATCGGGCCGCTCTGCAGAGATCGCACTCACAAACTCACCACATCCTGAGACTTTTCTAGAGTATATGCCCCGTTACGAGGCCGTTACAAGCCGTTATGAGCGTTTCTTTCGCTCACTATTCGCGGTTACCGTGAAGTCGCGCATGCTCAGGGTCTCAATTTTCGCGGCTTTCCTGTGGGCCCTCCCCCTGCTAGCGACGGAGCGGAACTTCGACGTCGTGGTCTACGGAGGTACGGCGGGAGGTGCGATGGCCGCCGTCGCAGCGGCCCAGCATGGGCTCACGGTTGCGCTCCTCGAACCCGGCAATCACATTGGCGGAATGGTATCCGGAGGCCTCAGCAACAGCGATGTGGATCGCCAGGAAGCTCTGGTCGGAGGCTTGACCCTGAAGTTCTTCCGGGCCATTGGCAAGCACTACGGCAAGCCGGTCGCCTGGGCCTTCGAGCCCCACGTTGCGGAACAGACCTTCAACGAGACGCTGGGGCAGGCTCGGGTCCATACGTTCTTTCGAGCCCGGCTTGCGAAGATAACGAAGTCCGGGTCACAAATGCAGTCGCTGTCAACGGAGAACGGCGATTCCTTCTCCGGAAAGATCTTTCTCGACGCGGGCTACGAGGGCGATCTGATGAAGGCCGCCGGCGTGTCCTATACGGTCGGCCGCGAGGGCGTGGAAAAATACCGCGAATCGTTAGCGGGTCGGCAGGACTTGTTACCTGGGCGGCACCAGTTCGTCTACCCGGTTTCGGCGGCGGCAGCTTCCTCTGATTCGCTCCCTTATGTCGTGCCGCAGGAGAAGGTGGCGCCCACGGGGAGTGGCGATGGCCATTTTCAGTCGTACTGCTTCCGTCTCTGTTTAACGGAGGTTCCCGACAACGGCCTGCCAATCAAGAAGCCTTCGGGTTACCGGCCGTCGCGCTTCGAACTGGTTCGGCGTTATATCGAGAGCGGAAAAGGTGCGCTGGGCCTTCGTGATTTCGTTGGTATCGTCAAAATTCCAAACGGAAAAGCGGACATCAACAGTACCGGCCCCGTGTCTACGGATGTTCTTGGCGCCAGTTGGGCGTACCCGGAAGCCTCCTACGAGCAGCGAAAGCAGATCTGGGACGAACACCTGACCTGGGCGCAAGGTCTGATGTACTTTCTCCAGAACGACTCGAGCGTTCCAGGACCGCTCCGCTCCGAAGCGCGCCACTGGAATCTTCCGAAGGACGAATTTCCAGATACGGGCCACTGGCCCCATCAGCTTTACATCCGGGAAGGCCGGCGTATGTTGGGCGAATACGTTCTGACCCAACATGATCTCGAGGAGTACCGGGAGAAATACGACGCGATCGGTATGGCTGGGTACAACATCGACATCCGCGAAGTGCAATGGCTGACTCACAAGGTTTATCACTTCCCCAATGTGATCGATCAGGTCTTCACCGAAGGCTACCTGAGCATGCCGGTGCAACCCTGGCAGGTTCCGTACCGCGCGCTCCTTCCACGGCAGGAGCAATGCTCGAATCTGTTGGTGACAGCGACCGTTTCGGCATCCACGATTGCGTACGCCTCGTTCCGCATGGAGGCAAATTACATGATGGTGGGCGAAAGTGCGGGTGTCGCTGCCGCGCTAGCAATTAAGACAAACCGTCCCGTTCACCAGATCGATATAGCCGCCCTTCAAAAAGAGCTGCAAGATCGCAACCAGATTCTTTCCTCCCCGAAGTCCCAGGATCCCAAAAGAGGTTCACCATGAAACATCTCAAGTTCGTTGTTATCACCCTGTTAGCTCTGGCGCTCATTCCGAATCGCCCGGCGTGGTCACAGAGTTTCCAGGCTTCGATCACGGGCACAGTCCACGACCCATCGGGCGGCGTTGTACCCGGAGCGCAACTCACGGCCACGGAAATCGCAACAGGAACCTCATTCAACACGAGAAGCAATGAAGCAGGTGTTTATCGGTTTAACGGCCTCAAGCCCGGCCAATACAGGCTCACTTGCTCCGTGGCGGGCTTCAAGAAGTTTGAGCAAAGCCAAATGACTCTGCAAGTCAACCAGACGTTAGAAGTCAATCCCGATATGCAGCCCGGTCAAACGACTGAGCAGGTCACCGTGACCGGTGCGCCGCCGCCGCTCGATACGGTGAGCGCCAGCGTCGGCCAGGTTGTCACGACGCGCAGCATTGAGAATTTACCTCTGAACGTGCGAGACCCGCTCGCTTTGGTTGGCCTTACTCCGGGCGTCACGTTCGGCGGAAACTTTGGAAACGGCGGGGGCACCGACGTAGGGCGTGGGTTTTATAAGTCCGATTTCAACATCGGGGGCGGCCGATCCGGCTTTCAGGAGGTCTTGATCGACGGTGCGCCGGACACGACGGGCGATCGCGGCTTGAGCGTGGTACAACCGCCCGTTGACTCTGTGCAAGAGTTCAAAGTTCAGGCAAACAGCTATGACGCACAGTTTGGCCGGACGTCAGGCGGGGTCGTGAACCTTGTCACAAAGGCGGGCACCAACGAGCTACACGGGGTTGCGTACGGGTTTGAACGTCACAGCATCTTCGACGCGAACAACTTCTTTAACAATCGCGCCGGCATAGCTCTTCCGTCCTTCAAACGGCATCAGTTTGGAGGCAACGTGGGCGGGCCGATCGTCAAAAACAAATGGTTCTTCTTCGGAGACTACGAAGGCCTTCGCCAAGGCTTTCCCCAGACAAGAGTGTCAACCGTTCCAACGGCCTTACAACGAAGTGGCAACTTCTCACAGACGGTTGCCAGCAACGGTCAGGTGATTCAGATCTACGATCCGCTCTCGACCATTACCTTGTCCAACGGAACTCGGCAGAGATCGCCCTTTAGCGGCAATGCAATCCCTTCCAATCGGATCGACCCGGTCGCCGCCGCTGCTGTCGCTCTTTATCCGCTTCAAAACACACCTGGGACGGCGATTACCAACCAGAACAACTATCTCTATTCATCGCAATCCATCACCAATAGCGATAAGTACGATATTCGTTCTGATCTGAACTTCTCCGAGAATACGCGCTTGTTCGGGCGGTTCTCGCGGCAACAGGATGTACGGCTTCAGCCCGGCGCCATGCCTCCTCCTATCGGCGGTGGTCGATCGGTTAATGATCACTTCACCCAAGCCATGATCGACTTGACTCATGTGTTTTCTCCGACCTTGATTGGGGATCTGCAGTTTTCCTTCAGTCGCGCTTTAGGAGTTCAGTACGGGTTGTCGCAGGGGTTTGACTTAAGCGCGTTGAAATTCCCCGGTTATTACACGAGCGTCGTTGCCAGTCAGTTCCCGATTTTCAACATCGCCGATGTGACGGGAACTTCGAACGGAAACGGCGGAAACGGCACTGGTTCGGATGCTATCGTTTCGGCTCAGCCGCGCAACATCTTCTCCACTCTCGGGAGCATCAGTTATCAGGTCGGGAAGCATAGCTTGAAGTTCGGGGGCGACTGGCGTGTCATTGACTTCAATGAAGGGCAAAACGCCAACCCTGCCGGCACGTTCGGCTTTACGCGCGGGTATACGCAGGGCCCGAACGCCCTTACAGCCAGTCCGAGCTCCGGCTTTGGTTTCGCATCATTCCTGCTCGGAGATCCGGCCAGCGGAACGGTCAACCGTATCAACAACATTTCGACCCAGGGGCTCTATTACGGCGCATACATCCAAGATGATTGGAAAGTAACCGATCGCCTGACGCTCAACATCGGGCTTCGATGGGATGTGCAAGTTGGCAATCGCGAAAAATACGACCGTCTCGCCTACTTCAATCCCGACGCCATAAACCCGCTCGGCGCTTTATCGACCAACCCCGCATACGCCAATTTGAAGGGTGTTCTTTCGTGGGTCGGTCAGGGTAACCCTCAGAACCAGCAGTCCACTGACTGGCGCGATTTCGGTCCCCGGTTCGGTTTTGCGTATAGCGCCGACACGAAGACCGTTATCCGCGGCGGTTACGGCATCTTCTTCGTACCCCGGATCGTCTCCGGCACGAACGGAGGGGCTGTCGAAGCGGTGCGCACGACCACGATGCTCGCTTCGGTTGACGGCGTGATCCCCACCAATACACTCAGCAATCCGTATCCCGGCGGCGTTCTCCCGCCGCTTAACGATCGCAACCCGCTCGTAAACGTCGGCCAATCCGTCACGGCCCCAATCTACGGTTTCAAAAACGCTTACGTTCAGCTTTGGAGCCTTGGCTTTCAACGTGAACTTGGAGCAGGCATCGTTCTCGATATGCATTATTGGGGCAATAAGGGCCAAAAACTGCCGAACACGTGGAACATCGATCAGTTGCCCAACCAATACCTGACGCTTGGTTCAAGACTGACGTCGACGGTTCCGAATCCATTCCTGCCGTTGAATCTGGGCGGTGCTTTCGCCGGGCCAACGATCTCTCTGCAACAGTCGTTGTTGCCGTTTCCCCAGTACACTGGCGTTCAACAAGTCTATTCGCCCACTGGCAATTCCAACTACCATGCCTTTACGGCACAAGCCGAGAAACGTCTCTCGTCGAACCTGACCTTCCTGGCTTCCTATACGTGGGCCAAAGCGATTGACGACATCCGCACTCCGCTTGACATTTACAACCGCGGCCTCGAACGTGGACTCTCGGGTTTCGACGTACGCCACATGATCCGGCTGAGCGGCGTTTGGTCGATTCCTGTCGGACATGATCGCCAGTATGGCAAGAGCTGGAATCCGGTTGTGAACGCGATCCTTGGTGACTGGAACTTCGATCCGATCGTTAACCTGCAGAGCGGATTGCCAATCTCAGTGAGCCGGCCCTCCGTGAATAATGGTCAAAGCGCCAAGCTGGATAGTCCCACGCTCGGTGCGTGGTTCAACACAAACGTTTTCACTGTAGCTCCGGCCTTTTCGTTCGGTAACGTCGGGCCTGTTCTGCCGGATGTTCGTACCGACTTCCAGCGAAACATTGACGCCGTTCTCGTGAAGAACTTCGGTTTCAATGTCGTCGATCACGCCGTTACCGCGCAGTTCCGGTGGGAACTCTACAACGTGTTCAATACGCCGGTCTTCGGATTTCCCGGCAACACGGTTGGATCGCAGACGTTCGGCATCGTCTCTTCAACCATCAACAGTCCACGCGACATGCAATTTGCGCTGAAGTTCAGGTTCTAACAACACCCGAATGAACGAGCGGCCTCACACTTTTGTCGCAACGACCTCCAGATATTCGTTGGGGACAAACGTCGTTCCGTCTCGCGCCTGGTTTCGTTCTTCCCAGAGCTTCTCCAGGTCTTGCGTGTAGGCCGCTTTCGCAACTTCGTCCAATCTTGAATACGCAACGCGCGTTGGCCCAAAGTATTCCCGGAAGAGCTGAACCGTCTCGCGGGGCGGGAACGGAAAACTCATGGTGAACGGCCGGCGTTGCATCTTAAGCGTCGAGACACTCTGGCCAAAGCGCTGACGAACAGTCGTTTCGTCACCCCACAACACGGGTGGGGGCAGGCCCTCTGGAGAGGGAATGTACCGGGAAGTCAATGCGAACAGCTTTGCCGCGAAGCCGTCGGGAGTCCAATTCGCCATGGCGATGGTGCCGCCCTCCCTGCAAACGCGGGCGAGTTCGGAAGCTACCCGGTCCGGATGCGGAGCGAACATAGCGCCGAACATGCTCATTACGAGGTCGAACTGACCATCGCGATAGGGTAATTGTTCGGCATCGCCTTCCTCGAAGGTCGCTGCGAGACCTTCGGCATTGGCGCGTTGCTTCGCCTGCTCGATGAGATTCGGCGCGATATCGACGCCCGTTACGGTCGCGCCTCGCCGGGCCGCGGGAATGGCGAGATTGCCGGTGCCGCAAGCTACGTCGAGGATTTGCATGCCGGCCTGAATTGGAAAACGCTTGACGAAGGACTCTGCTTCGGGCGCAGAGTACCGGGCAATCTGCCCGAAGTCGCCAGCCATCCATGTGCTGCGCATTGCAGCTTTGAGTTGCTCAAATCCAGGCGCAGCCGATTGCATCGAGGAACTCCTTCAGCAGACCATTCTATGCGGTCACGAGCGACGAGAAATTTCAGAACACACTGAACACCTTTTGTTCAGCTCGACTTACCGGCCGCGCCACGTACCATCCAGTTCCTCCCTTTCCAGTGCACATGCTCCACTCGAATCGGCTTCCGCTCCCTGCAACTTCGCCGCGCGGAGAAGGAACTTCTTGATACGCATGTACATATCGCAATCAGTCGGAAAGAATGGTGTGAACCGGGAATCGGACGTCAAGACCGTTCAAGCGCTACTCAACTTCAATCTTCATCGGCTGGCGGCACTGAATCATTTGAAAACGGACGGCTCTATCGGACCGGCAACGATCGAGGCGATAGCTCAGTTCCAGAAAACTGTGCACGGGCTGGAATCGCCCAGTGCCCGAGTCGACCCCGATAGTGGGACCTTGGAAGCCCTCAGGAATGCCATACCGCCCCAGTTTTCCGAGGCGGTTCTCACGGCTCTAATGCCCGATGCGAGCGGTACTGCGATCGGCCGATACTTCCACCCGCTGATAGACGGTATGGATGCAAATGGAATCGATACGCCATTGCGGAAGGCGCATTTTCTCGCTCAGCTTGGGCATGAGAGCTGTGATTTGCGCTACTCCCAGGAGCTGGCGAGTGGCGCGGCATACGAAGGCCGAACGGATTTGGGCAACACGCATCCGGGAGATGGTCCGCGATTCAAAGGCCGAGGATTGATCCAAATTACGGGCCGCTTCAATTACGCTGCATACGGCCGCCACAAGACCAGGGACTTTGTCACACCGCCAGCGCACGACCTGCTCGCGACCGATCCGGAACTGGCGGTGGACGTTTCCTGCTGGTTCTGGACCAGGCACAACTTGAACGCCTTGTCCGATTCGGATGACATCCGAGCCGTGACAAAGACCATCAATGGCGGATACAACGGGTTGGCAGATCGTCAAGCGCGGTTGGATCGAGCTAAGTGTTTTCTGCCGCAGATGACTTAGTCTCGGGCATGGCAAATAGAAGAACAATGAGCCCCAGTAAGGCGACTGCCGCAAGGCCGTAGAAAACGGGAGGAAATCCCAGACGTTTTGCGGCCGAGCCCGCAAGCAGATTGCCGAGAAACGCACCAACGCCGAGAGCGGATTGCAGCATACCGCCGAGAGCGTTAAAGCGCCCGCTGCCCTTCGCCAGGTCGGCAACGATCACTGTCGTAATCACACCTGAGATTCCTGTTCCAATTCCATCGAATATCTCGACCGTCACAATAAAATTCGGATTCGCCGAGACGGCAAACCATGCCGCGCGCAATACGAGCGCGCCGAAAGCAACGGCCAGAATGACCTTTCTGCCAACTCGATTTGCACTCCAGCCGGTCAGCCAGGCAATAGGAACCATGACCAACTGAGGCAAAACAATGCATGCGGTCAGATACAGCGAAGCGGCTTTGCCTCTATCCTGCGAAATCTCTTCGCCGGCAAGCGGCAACAGTGCCGAATTCGTGAAGTGAAACAGCATGACAACGAGAGCAAAAATGAGAACGGCAGGGCTTCTCAGCAGTGTGGACGCGCCCCCGACAGCCGTGTTGCCCGACTCTCGATCCGGAGCTTGCCGAGCAACAGCGTGATCGATGTCCTCCTCCCGAATGGCGAGAACAGATATAGAACACGCAATTCCCAGAGCAGCGGAACAATAAAAAATCCACTGCTGGCCAATGCGAAACCCGGCGTAGCCAGCAATCGAGGCGGTCAGCATATTACCGGCGTGACTGAATGCTCCGTTCCTCCCAATCCTGCGGCTGAGCTGCCGGCGCCCCACCAGCCCGAGAGACAAGGCGGCAACCGCGAGGGTGGCGATAGAGGTGGCAGCGCCGATGCCGATCTGGTTAATGCATTGGGTAAAGACCCCGGGCGACCAGACAACAAAGGCTGAACCGAAGCTAATCGCTAGAGCGACACCCGCCATGATCCAGCGCTTTCGCGTAGTTCGATCGATCAGCCAGCCCGCGGATGCTTGCGTGACAACAGACGCAATCTTCTGTGCCGCAATGACCAATCCGATCTGTTCGGGATTCCAATGCCGGACCCCCGTGAGATAGCCGGCCATAAACGGGCCGACACCGGTTTCCACATCGGACAGAAAGAAGACAACCCAGTCGAGCGCTCTCTGGCTTCGTTGCTTTTCCAAGCTCCAGGGTGCCACGCGCGACGTTCAGTTGGACGAAGAGGGGAAAGTAGTCCCGACTGGACTCGAACCAGTGACCCTTTGCTTAGAAGGCAAATGCTCTATCCACCTGAGCTACGGGACCGCAACCCCTCAAGTTTATCAATTTCGCTCACCCAGCCGACTGGTGTCGCGCTCTCATTGCGAGACCGTGCCACACTAATTTTCGGATCATGAAAGTTCTGTCAAGCTGCGCGTTCCTATTTTCCTTAACGGCGTGTCTCAACGCTGCTGACGCCAAAGTCGATCTTTATACGGCGAAGGATCTGAAGGGCGTCGCCGACAAGATCGCCAGAAAAGGTGGGCAGTTCGCCAGCGAGGAATTGAATCGCTGGGGTAACCACTACACGATGTTGGCGCACCGGGAACAGACCGGCTCATCGGAAGTTCATCAGCATGAGGCGGATATTTTCGTCGTGGAAGAGGGCGAGGCGTCTCTCCTGAGCGGAGGGACTCTGGTGAACGGCAAACCCCAAAAGCCCGGTGAATTGCGCGGCTCTTCTATCAAGGGCGGCGAACGTCGTTCGCTTTCGACCGGTGACATCGTTCACATCCCCGCGGGCGTGCCACATCAACTTCTCGTGGAGAAGAGCAAGCCGTTCACTTATTTCGTCATCAAGGTCACCGGGCAATAGATGGTGATTGCGGCACTTTTGACGCTGCTCGCTTGCGTTGGCGTAGCGATAGGAGTGCTGCTCGGGCAATCGCGGATTCTGTCGGCGCATTTGGGAGCTGCGGGAAGCGGGCTCCTGTGCGGAATAGCACTTTTTTGGCTGTTACCGGAAACCGCTGAAATCTCCGGCTGGACAACTGCTTTAGGGCTCACCACGGGATTTGGAGTAGCTTTGGCGCTGCTCGATCATTTCCTGATCGAGGAAGGCTGGACTCACAACAATAACGTCGTGAAGCCGCTTCTGATCGCGACCGCTATCCACAGCTTCCTGGATGGCTGGAGTGTTCGCGCGACCGCCGTGAATGCGCTGGCTGCCGTTGCCGTTCCTATTGGCTTAGCACTGCATAAGATACCGGAAGGGTTGGCAGTGGGATGGGTTGTTCGCCGGGCGCTCGGATCATCAAGGAAAGCTATGATGGCCTGTCTGGCTGTCGAGTTCCTAACACTGTTCGGAGCGTTACTGGAACCGCGAGCAGATCGAACCGGGATCGAACATTTCGGGCTCTGGTGGATCGCAGCCGTCCTTGCCGTCATCGCCGGCAGCTTCTTGTTTCTCGGCTTCCACACAGTCATCCCCGAACGTCGCAAACTGGGCGTGATGGCGATCTTCTTCACCACTGTGACTCTGGTCGGCGGCGCCGCAGCGCTCAGGCGGTGATTGCAGGCGGATGCTGCTTATGGAAGTCGGTGCGCCTTTGAAATTCCCGAGCGAATGAGATGATGCGGTTCTCCGAGAATGGCGGCCCAACGATCTGGAGCCCGATAGGAAGGGCATTGACAAATCCGCACGGAACCGTCATTGCGGGGAGTCCACATAAGTTGCTCGCCTGGCCCAGCGCAAAGCCGATTCCACGCTGGTCCGGCCGCTTGGGTTCTGTTTCGTCAAACGGCCGGTCAGCTCGATCGGGCAAACTGAATCGCGTTGGTGCTACAAGCAGATCTAAGTCCGAGAACAGCTTACGGAAGGCAGCCTGAATTTGAGCGCGTACGCGCATCGCTTTCAGGTAATCGAGCGCCGAGTAGTTCATCAATGCCTTAAGACCCGCGATCTGGCCCTGATCGGCCAGTCCTTCCACCTGTCCACTTCGGATGAAGACTTCAAAGATAGAGGCCGCTTCCGAGTCGATGATGGTTCCGATTACGGGACCATACGGGAAATCCGGAAGGCGCGATTCCACCATCTGCCCGCCCATCGACTTCACCGTCGCAAGAGCCGTCGTGAATGCCGGACGGAGCGGTTCGTCGGGCCATTCGGTGAAATCGATCTCTGCGAAGCCGATCTTCAGATCG
>JBJMGJ010000508.1:0-7676 GCA_045807965.1 Bryobacteraceae bacterium
AAATTGTTGTTGTCGCACCTGTTGGGCAACATCGCCATCAGGGTTGAACCAGGTGCCGGGTCCGTAGAAGAAACCATAACGCAGGGCGATCCCTTCCATGTTGGGAGTTCCTAGTAAGCGATGCTCAAGCTCAGTTAACTCGCGGGCACTTGCTGCAACCGCAGGCGAGGCATCAAATGCCAGGGGCGTATCTTCATCTGCCAATCCAGGACCAGGCATCGCATAGAATGCGACTGACTGCCTCAGGTAACGCCGCACACCCGCTGCCTGCGCGGCTGCCAGTACATTCGCGCCCCCTTCCAAACGGATACGATTGTTGAGGGCGGCGGCGGCGTTCATTGACTCACGGGTATAGGTTTTGGGTAGGGCGGTGAGTTGTTCGATCACCACTTCAGGCTGAGCACGACTGACAACCGCTTTGACCGCATCGGTATCAAATACATCCGCGATGGCGGGTTCAACGCCTTCTTCCGCCAAAGCCTGAGCTTTTTCTTGAGAACGGGTCAGAGCAACCACCGCGTGCCCTTTGCCGAGCAATTTCGCGATCAGCGGACGGCCGATCGCTCCCGTTCCGCCTGCAACAAAGATCTTCACCAGTGAACCTCCTCTTGAAGTACGGGATAATTTTTCATAACTCCCATTTCTTACTTCTTACTTCCTCTCAAGACCTGCAAAATTCAGAAATATGTTTTGTGAGCGGTCCACAGTGGGGCAATTTTTCACCCGCTGCCGATGTAACGATTCACGGATCACGTCCGCCACAGCGCCAATGTTAAATGTTAGATTTGACCCCGATTTTCCGCTCTGACCCCGATTTTCCGCTCTGCCTTTCACCGCCGCCTGCACGGTTACGCGCTAAGATGCTGTTCGTACTCGCGCCATGGAAATTCATCAGAGCCAGGCGGAAAGCACCTGGGTTGTGATTGGTGATTATAAGCCAAGCTCAACAGGTTGCCGCATTCGCAAATTATCCTTTTGAGTTCGGGCTCGTTCAGCGAGCCCAGTACGGCTTTAAACGGAAACTGAAGATTCGCATCCCGACATCGCCAATTGGGGAGTGAGTCACCTATTCTCCACTCTCCCGGCTCGAAAGGTTGAAGCCAATGCTTCTTCTCGTTTCCCAATATGCCTTCCGCACGTGCGAAGCCGGCAAGAACAGAATTTTCTGTATCGATCATGTTCACTAAATACTTAATGCCCGCCGTGTACCCTGCCGAGCCAAGCACATGTTTCACAGCCACCAAGAAGGTCCAGATAGTACCGACCAACTGAACGTAGAAAAATACACGAAAGGGGTCGCTGTTTTCTTTCAGCGTTACAAGTCTTGCTACGCTGTCGTATTCGCAATATTCAACCGCGCCCGTTCGCTCAATTCGCACGTATCGCTTCCAACAATCGTCCACGCTTTTGCTGCTGGTCCTTCCATATTGCCGGTCATAAAGAACTAACGATCGAGCTGTCGTCATCGCTTCGCTTGGAAACCGAAAAGCTTGGTTTCTCTCCACGTTGCCAAAAACTTTTCCTTTTAGGGATCTAGCGAGCGTACTCAGATCCAATGCGATCGGCTCGTTAGAGACCGGTTCGATTACAAGCGCCAGCCATCCAAATGCACCGACGCACTGGTCGCCACGCCATTCACCAAGTCTTTTCGACCATTCATTGCGGCCGAACGATTCACTCTCCACATCTGCGTAGTTATTACGTTCAGCAAAACCTGGTGTTGGTAAGGTCCAATCCACCTGTTGCGGTGGCTCAGGCTGGTCGGCAACCGTTTTAACGAGAAAATCTTTCCCCGAAGTTTTGTCAATGGTTTCGCCGGCCGGTGTGGAAAAAATGAAATCTCCATCGCCGTCCACATGACCAAAATGCGGCGTTTGTTTCGATCGCGGATCAGTCGCTACTTTTCGATATGCAAAGTTCATCAGATTTGACCCTGTAATCACACCTTCAGCATCGGCCGCGGCCCCAGCTAAACCTTCAAGAAGATAGCCGGTAAATATCGAATTATTGCCCGTTAGGCCTCCACCGTCCGCCACAACCTCATCTGCTTTACCAGCCGTTATGACTTGCCTGGACGATCTCTGCAGCATGTCGCTGACGAAGCGACGCTCACCGGCAGAACCACTCCTCTGGATTGCAAGGCCGCTGTAGCAAGCATCCATAATAAACAGAATGTGCTTGGCGGGAATGATGTCGGCATTTCGTGTCAGGTCATCCCATCGGATCAGGGAACTCTTGTCGTGCAGCTTTCCATCCACAGGCACGAGGTAACCAATCGGTCCGCGTGAGCTCTGCACAGTCGAACCATGCCCAGCAAAGAAGAATACCAATCGATCATCACGGCCAAGTGATTCGTAGGAGAGAAACTTTTCCATAATTCGTGTTCGTGTGGCCTGCTTGTCCAAAAGCGTGCAGACATTTCTCTTTGGAAATTTGAACTCACGAATTAACGCATCGCGGATCGATTCGGCATCAGCGCGCGCGACTTCCAGCGGATTTGCGTGCCGATACGCGTTGATGCCGATTACAAGTGCCCAGCTTTGGTCGTAGCTCGGCTTGTATTTCATTCAATTCGTATGACCCATCCGCAACGAATACGCAAGGAGGTGGGTTAAAGGTGAGTAAAAAAGGTGTCGGGAAAGTCGGCTTGCGATATTTCACATTCGATTCTTTTGAATCTGCGAACCCAATCCTAGATCTGCTTATCGAGATGTGGGTGGAATGGGCACCAAGTTGCCAGTAGGCGTTCATCGTTCGCAGCTCGGCACGTCAAAGGCTAGATGTTTAGATCGACCGCGTTTGCCGGTTACAAGAGAATCTACCGACCCCCCAAGTGTTCCGTTCGGGTAGACGCTGACGTCAAGGCTGCGGTTCATTCAGCTGTTCTGGCGGACAAACATCGGGTGTCAGTTCTCGCCCGGACTGCTGCATCCGGCGACGTATAGTGGCGAAAACGTGAGTGGTTCTCTCTTTATCAAGCGCACTCCGCTCCGCCAAACGGCCAAAGACTTTGCGAAACTTGATTCCGATATCTTTGCCGCCCTTATTGTCGTCAGAATTCAGCTGACCTCTTACAATCACTTCCCCAATTGTACTCAGAAGAAAAGGTTGATGAGTAGCTATCAACCATTCAAACAAGTCATCTTCAGAATATTCGTTGAGTGCCGCAAAATCGGCGGGATTCCAACCGCCGGGGTCACCGAGGGCGCTAACGAGTTCCTCTATCGACCTGCGTGTCTTGAGCTGTTTTTCCCTAGCTGTCGCTTGTTCGACAATGTCCTCTGACTTGCAAGAGCGTTCAATCAGCCGAAGCGTCGCAATGTCAGCGGTTGGGATCAGCGCTTTAGCCAGAGATTCCTTTTTCGACTGAGTATCAAACGACGGAGCTATTTTCTTCACAAAATCCAACAAGTCAGTCGCGCTTTTGTACCGAATATAATTCGGATACTTAATGACGTACTGTTCAGCTGCCCGGGCGATCTCCTCAGAGTTCGACTTATAGCTGTGCCACACGCAATACCAGATTTGAGTTAACACCTGCTCTGCTTCGCCCGTTTGATATTCCTGATTCAGCCGTGCAATAACGGGCTCTAATTTGTACGTGTCGCAGTATCCATTGCGCAAATAATCGGCAATGAAATCGTCTGCGTCGGTAGACAAGAACTGCAGGTTTCTGACGATATCCTTCGCGGCATCGCTTAATCCGTTTCCGTCCGATAAGCTAACGCTAAACCAAGACGCGGATCTCAATTCTTCGAGCGTTATCTCCTTCGACAGCGCGAAGTGAACGCAGGCCAATTTCGTGCATTGCTGATTGAATTTGTTGATGAAACTTGCATGGCAGCCTCTTAATTGAGGTTCAAAATACTTTACGCACCATTTTGTTTGTTGGAAGACTCGGACGTTGTTGAGCCCGACTGCTTCAAAGACTTCGCGGATCGATGGATTTGCGTCAGGAAAAACAATGCGAAAGTTCTCTTCGAATAAAGGCTCATACGTCAGCTGTCGATCTACGATTTTTTCTCGGTACTTACCTAACTTTCGTGAATCATCTTCTACCAACTCAGCCTCATTGCAGATGATTACGACCCTGCACTCATTCTGCTCCTTCAGCACCGAAACGAGGCCGAAGAACTGTTCGAGATCCAACCCTCGGTTTCGTCGTTCAAGGTCGTCAAAGCAAACTAGGAAATCTTGAATGAGAAGTTCCTCAGCTTTCGGCAGCAACGCCCCGATACTTCCGAGGTACGGCAGCTTCAGCTGATCAAAGTATCTGCGTTTCTGAATCACCCAATTCCTCGTCCGTTGCCAGCCACTCGTCAGTCTGTTCGAGTCATCGGTTGCGTTGCCGCTAAGAACAACTAGACCTTTGACATCAGAGATGGACGTCGCGCCAAAGAGGGACGCGTATGAATAAAACTTCTCTTGGACCTGTTTCCGTTCCGCGCGAATAAACTCCTTCCACAAGTACGTTTTCCCGGTGCCCCAGCGGCCATGAAATAACAACACCTTCTGCTCATGGCTGCGGAGAAAAGCTCTAAGCTCGTCGAAGTATATCGAACGTGGTTGCGGGACCTTTGACGGCGCGACCTGTTTCACAGCATTCGAATGGGCGCCTAGATTACATCTGGCGCCGAGCTTGGCTCAATAGCTTTTCGTTCCCATTACCCTCGAACTATCTACCATATTTTTGAAATGCCTTGCGCGCTGCGCCACCCATGGTTTCGCTGCCGGGCTTCGACTTATCGATTGACATCTTTCCATTGACGACCTGCCATATCTTGCCGTCGGGAGTCTGGACAAGAATCGATCTGCGAGAAAGGTTTGAAGTGTAGATGAGCGTTTCCACAGGTCTGTTGCTCACGATTTGATTGTAATAGGAGCCCACCAAATGAGTACCTTTCGGCAAGCCAGTATGTTTCTCATCCTCGATCAACAGAGTCCGCGACAGCGGATCAACACGCTTCACAACAGCGCCGTTAGCTGAAACGCTTACCCGCACATGACCACCGAGCACCACCTGTCCTGACTTGCGTGTGCTGCCCAAGGCGTAAACAACAAATCCATTTCCACTCGGGTCATCGAGCACAACGTAATCGTAGTGAATGTTAAAAAGTTTTCCTCTGAGAGCCGCCATGGCAGTTTCCTTAGCTTTTTTCTTAGCTGGAGTCGTTGCGCCTTTCTCAGGACTTTGGCTAACCCGCGTCAGTTCGTTACCCAATCGCTCTGTCGTTTTGAGATCAAACTCGCGGATGTCAGAAGCGAAGGCGCAACTGATTGCGAAAAAACAGGTAATGAACAACCCTCTGGTCATTTCTTCTCGTTGTGGCCGGCCGCTTCGAGCTCAGCTTTTGTGAACTTGTGAATTTTGCCGTCGTTAACGACCCAATAAGCTTTGTCCTTTGTGCCGACAAACATTGGGATGTGATAGAGGTAACTTGAATAGACGAAAGTCTCCACTGGATGATCACTGTTTACGGCTTGAGCTGAGGCATTGAGCTCCAGTTTCTTGTCGCGTTCCAACTTGAATCTGAGCAAGCCCTTTGAGAGATCATCGATCCTCTCGACCCTTGAACCGTCGGCTGACACCGTGATTCGAAAATGTCCGCCAATAAACATTTCATCGCGCTTGTTAGTTGCAGCTAAGGCATAGACAAGAAACCCGCTTCCATCGGGATCGTTTAGAACCTCGAAATTGTAGTGAGCGCCGTAAGCGCCATTCAACTTCGGCAACACCGCTTTTATCGCGTTTCGCCGCGCGCGGTATCGTGTTTGAATCCCGACGGGCAAGGGTTTGCCTCGAATGTCTTCGATGCGATCACCTACGACTTTATAAACTGGTGTGGCCTCTGGTTCGGTATCGACGATCCAATAAACACTTCCGGGATGTGAGAGGTCTGTCACCCACTCCAAGAGAGGCCCTTTCTTTAACTCCGGATGTTGTGCCAGTACCAAATCTGATGCCCTCGCCGCCATCGCATCACGGCGTGACAGCTCTGCTCCGAGTCGTTCCAAAGTTGGAATACTGAATTCGCGAATCTCGCTGGCGGATACAGCAAGGGCGAAACAAAAAGTTGATAATGTCACGCGAACTACTGGCACGACGACGACGTATCAAATGCGGTAGCAGAGGTAAAGCTCGTTTCGGCGACAGGTCGAAATGAGACCGACGCGCGCTCCCAAATGATTGCGCTTTCACGAACATTTCGAGCGCAATCCGCGGCAGCGCGACATGACAACAGGTTGCGTTCGGGTCGCCGTCGCAGTCTCTTGGCGAACGATGCCGAAGCCGATAGCGAAGAAGCGTAACCGCGTAAAAGGCGTTGCCTCACGCAGTCGCGGAAAAAAATGGATTCTGATCGTGCTCGTTGTCTTGCTCCTTATCCCGGCGATGCAGGTGGCGGTCGTACGTTTCATCAATCCTCCGGTGACGCTGCCGATGTTGATCGAGAAAGCGGGTGCGATGTTCTCGAGCGCGCCGAAGCATCCGCTGCTCTACCGCTGGATCGATCTGCGGCAGATTCCGAGGATGTTCCTGGAACACCTTTGGATTTCGGAAGATCAGCGATTCTTTCAGCATGAGGGCTTTGACTGGAAGGAGATCGAACTCGCGCGCAAAAAAGCGGAGCGAAAAGGGAAACCGGTTCGTGGAGCTTCCACGATCACGAACCAATGCGCCCGGTCGATCTTCCTCTGGCAGGGCCGCTCCTGGGTCAGGAAAGGACTGGAGTCGTATTATACCGTCTGGATGGAAGCGCTGTTGCCGAAGCGACGCATCCTGGAGCTGTATGCAAACGTGATCGAGATGGGGCCTGGAATCTACGGAATCGAAGCGGCCTCACAGCATTACTTCGGCGTCAGCGCGCGCGGCCTAACGAGAGAGCAGTCTGCAATGCTGGCAGCGATTCTGCCGAATCCGAAAGGCTGGGACCCGACCAGCGCCAGCCGGATGTTACGATCGCGTCAGCAGCGCATCCTGCGACGTGAACAGAATGCAAACTTCCCTGAGCGACTACTTCGGTGAGGCATCCGTCAGCCTGATTGCGTAGCGCGCATCCTGTGCGTTTGCGACAATCCGCGCACAGTTTACCCAAAGCCTGCTCGCCGAGGCGAGCGGCGGGCTACTTGGGCCGCGAGTTCGCGATCCGCAACAGCACGTCGGCGTGGCACGGTTGGTCGAGCGCGCACCAGCAGGCGAGATCTTTGCCGTGCAGGCAGTGGCGGATGTCGCGCTCGCTGAAATTATCAGCCAGGTGCTGCTCGTATAACGCGACGGCTTTTTCGGTTGTGAGCGTTTCGCCGTTCATCAATTGCGAGCCCACCACGTACGGGTTTCCCCAAACAGTCGGTCGGCCGACGTAGATGGCGTTCGCCGGCATTTTCCAGCCTTTTGAGCGGCTGCGCCGGATTCGTTTCGGTTTGTTCATGCGAGCCGTAAATTTCGTCATGCGAGTTTCACAATCGCAGTCAGCTTTTCATCTGCGCATACGACGAAACGCTTTCTATCGCGATGCGCGTCAACCTACGGAACTAGAAAAAACTTTCCTGTGTATGGATCTTTCACGGCAGACCCGGACGCAAAATCGGTGATATCGATATACTTGTCCTCTTCCGGCAGATAAGGACTCGTGACCATGCCTCTCCGGCCCGGGACCGGAATTCCATAAGGCAAACCA
>JBJMGJ010000509.1:0-7730 GCA_045807965.1 Bryobacteraceae bacterium
AATTTTCACCAGACGATTGCGTCTTTTCAGTTGGCGCAAATTGACGTCGAGTTCGAAATTCCCAAACTTGACCAGCCGGGCTGCCCTGTTACGCGACTCCATCTAAGATCCCTGATTGCGCACCACATTATATAAGGTGGCGTTCGTCCTTCTCGAAGGCCCGCAGCAAACGTATACCAGTTCAATCCACCGCTTGATTGCGACCGGCAAAGCTAGCATATACAGCGGGTTAATGCGATCAGGGTGATTAAGATTCAGTTCAGGCAGATTTAAGTCTGGTCTATTTGCGTAGTCGTGAGAACGGCTGCATAATGCACCAAAGGCCGCACCATGATCGGAAGCGGCTTGGGGTATTAAGGCTTTTCGAAAGAGGTTACTTCAATGAATCTGGCGCCACGTAACAACCGGATTCCACCCACTGTGAGAATGGCGATCCTAGGCACGGCCTTACTATCGTCGGTCTTCGGACAAGCTGATCAGGGAGCCATCACCGGCACGGTTAGCGACGCCCAAGGCGGCGTAGTTGCGTCGGCCAAGGTTAAGCTGGTCAACAAAGACACCAACTTTGAGTTGCAGACGAGCACGGACGCGCGAGGAATCTACACCTTCCAGCCGATCCGCATTGGCCGCTATGAACTCTCGGTGAGTGCACCAGGATTCGCCACAACTACCCAGCAAGACATACAGCTCCAGGTGAACCAGAGGCTCGGACTCGATGTCTCGCTCAGGGTGGGGACGCAAGCGGAGGTCGTGGAGGTGTCTGGCACAGCAGTGCCGCTTCTGCAAACCGAAGACGCCGCGACGGGGAAAGTGGTGACGTCCCAGGAAATCAACGATACTCCTCTATCCCAACGCAACTACACGTTCATCGCGCACCTGACGGCCGGCGTTACGCCCGGACCGGGAAGCAGTACTCGGGAACAAAATGGCGCTTTCTATGCGAACGGCCAACGTTACATGCAGAACAACTTCATTCTGGACGGCGTGGATAATAACTCGAACTCAGTCGACATGCTCAATGGCGCAACATACGTAGTCAAACCGCCGCCCGATGCATTACAAGAGTTCAAAATCCAGACCGGATCCTTCAGCGCCGAGTTTGGCCACTCGGCGGGCGCGGTAGTGAACGCGACACTCCGTTCCGGTACGAATCGATTCACAGGCAACCTGTGGGAGTATCTGCGAAACGACGCCTTGGCCGGCACCGACCTCTTTGCCCTGAGCGGGAAGCCAGAGTACCGGCAGAACCAATTTGGCGGCACATTCGGCGGGCCAATCCTTAAAAACAAACTGTTCTTCTTCATGGATTCTGAGGTCAATATCATCCGCTCCGGCAGGACCGTATACGCAAGTGTGCCGACCGATAAGATGCGGCAAGGCAACTTTTCAGAACTTCTCGATACCCGGCTGACGGGACAAGCGAATCCTGTAAGGCTTTTTCAACCAGGGTCCGCGGGGACCGTTCCCCTTACTTGCAGCGGCGTAGCAAATGCGCTATGCCCGAATCAAATCGATCCATTGGCATCGCAGCTGTTCAACATGTACCCTAAGCCAAATACGAACGGGGGAAGAACGTTCAACAATTACACCGTGAACCCCGTAACGGCCGACCGCACTGCCCAGTTTGACGTCCGGGTAGATTACAACATCAGCGCAAAAGATCTCGCATTTGCGCGGTACAGCTGGACGAACGAGGAGGTGCAGACCCCGGGTACCTTCACCGGTATACTCGGCGGCCTCGCGCCGAGACTGGCCTATTCGCAAAACGGTGCTTTCAGCGAATCACACATCTTCAGCCCGAATTTGACGAACGAGATTCGCCTGGGCATCACCTGGGGCAACTATTTTAGTCGGCAGGGTAATTTCGACCAGGACATCGTCGGGAGTCTCGGAATGACTGGTTATCCCCCGGTCGATACTGCGCTGGGCAGGCTGAATGGAGGTCTGCCGAACATGACGATATCCGGACTAACCGGCATCGGTTCCGGGCAGTTTACTCCCAATGAGCAGTTTCAGAATATTCATCAGGTGAGCGACAATCTGACGCACATCAGGGGCAATCACACGTTGAAGGTGGGAGTCAATTACCAACAGATCCGGTTTAGCGTCTTGCAGCCTACTGCAGGGCGGGGCACTCTGAACTACAGCGGCAAGTACACAGGACAGCCGGGTGTCTCGTTCACCGGATCGGGGATGGCCGACTTCCTGGCCAATTCGATGGATTCGGCCTCTCTCTCGGGACTGAATAATACGAATCTTCAACGCTGGTACGCAGGCGCGTATGTGCAGGATGACTGGAAAGTGACGTCCCGGCTTACGGTCAACGCGGGAGTCCGATACGACCACTTCACTGCCCCCTATGATCGGTCCGATCGTCAGGCAAACTGGTACTTCAACTCACTCGGCCCCGGGTCCGGGACCGGTGTTTATCTGATGCCAGAATCGCAAAAGGGTGTTCTACCCTCTGACTTCGCGGCGTTGCTCGCCAAGGATCACATCGATGTCCAATATACGAGCAACCGTTCCCTGATCAATGCGCCTAGGCTTAACTTCGCGCCCCGGCTCGGCATTGCGTACCGCGTGAGCGATCGCCTGGTATTGCGGTCGGGAGCGGGAATGTTCTACGGCGGCATCGAGAATCTAGGCGGATTTCCCGTCCTGGGCACAAATGTCCCGTACGCCCGCGAGTTGGCCTTTACCAGTCCGACCTGCGCCGTCGCGAACGGGATCCCGAATTGTCAAACAGTCGGGATCCGGCTGCAAACTGGATTCGCGACCGCCCCGGCCTCGACTTCGACCCCGGAGTTCCGCGGGTCTGACCCCGATTGGAAGCTGCCCAGCAGCTACCAGTGGAACTTTACTCTCGAGCAGGCTATAGCGAAGAACCTGACGCTCGAGGTCGGGTACGTAGGAAGTGCAACCAAGCACATGGCGGTCGTCCTCACCCCTAACGCAGGAGCAGCCCTTGTCGCGCCCGGAGTCAACATCAATCCTTACCGCTCATTCCCGGATTTCGGGCCATCGAGCTACATGCAAAACGCCGCGTCGGCTACGTATCATTCGCTGCAGACCACATTTCGCCGTCGTTATTCGAATGGTTTGACTTTCCTGGCCACGCACACTTACTCGCACTCGCTTGATGATGCACGAGAACCGTTCCCGCAAAGCGGTGAGGGAGGATACCGTTCGTATCCAATCCTCGGCCGCGAAATTGAATACAGTAGTTCGCCGTTCGACGCCCGGCACCGCGTTACTTTGATGGGCACCTACGAGCTGCCTTTCGGTGCAGGAAAGCGTTTCGTCAACCGCAAGGGCTTAGCCGACCGTTTCGTGGGCGGGTGGAGCGGCACACTCGTCTGGATGGCGCAAACAGGGAATCCCTTCACGGTAAGGGCAAACACCGTGGTGGCGAACGGAGCGGCCGGCGGATGCTGTAACAGCGGCGCCTTTCCTACTTTGATCGGAGATCCATATTCGGGAGGCGGTACACCTCCTCCGAGCAATCCGAATATTGTGTGTCCGGCCCAGGTAGGTAACACGGCAAACTGGTATAACCCGTGCGCATTTGCCAATCCCCCTTTGGGAAGCTTGATCTTGCCCGGTCAGGTGCTTACCGGTGCGGCGGCGGCAGCTTTCATGCCGAGTGCAAGATCCCAGATGCACGGCCCCGGATACAATCGGGCCAACATGTCGCTCTTTAAGAATTTCCGGGTCACGGAGCGTCAATACGTTCAGTTCCGCGCGGATGTTTTCAACCTCCTCAATCATCCGAGCTACGGACTTCCGTCTCAGACTCTGGGAAACAACGCCGGCCAAATTACGTCGGCGCGGAGCTTCGGCGCGTATGCACCTGACGCGCGCTTCTTCCAACTGGCATTGAAGTATTATTTTTAGCAACAGACGATGCGGTCCGGTCCGCCTTTGGTCGTCTGGAACCAGTGCCAAGAAGCTCGCACATCGTCGCCCTCGGTTCGAAGCAGGTAAGCTTACGTCGACGTGATTTCCTGCGATCCGCCTGCGGAGTTGCCGCCGCTGTGACTGGCCCCAGGCAGTTACTGGGCGCGATTCCGGCCGGCAGAAAAGTAGTTATAGTTACCTTTGGAGGCGGGGCTCGTGACGACGAAACCTTCGCCCTCGAAGGGCAGCGCAATATTCCGCACCTGATTAATGAACTTGTGCCGCAAGGAACGTTCTTTACCCAGGTTGTGAACCGGGGAATTCTCGGCCACTACGTGGCAACGGCTAGCATCGCGACAGGGCGCTACGAAACTTTCAATAACTTCGTGGCGCAACCTCCTCCGGCTCCCACCGTTTTCGAATATTTTCGGAAACAAACGCGCCGGCCTGCCTCCGACGCATGGGTGATCGCTCCCTCGAATGGGTTCCGTCTGATGGGCTCGAGTGCGAACCGGGATTACGGATCCCGCTACGGTGCCGGCGTCATCTTACCGAAGCACTTGTTAGCCTCCTCCGGAAAGTCGACCGATTTTGAGCACCTGCTGCAAGACAGCTATGAGATGGGCGGAGCCGTAGCTGCAGCATCCATCGATCGGGATCTGAGCATGGAGCAGCTCTCGAATACGCTGAAGTTATCGGTGGACGAATTTAGGCAAAATGCTGCCGCTCTCGCCAGTCCCGACGAGCTTTCGTTCTACGTCGCCGAGCAGTTAATGCGGGTTCTGGCACCCTCGCTGTTGTTCATCACGCTTCACGACATGGACGTGGCGCACACGGGTGCCTTTTCGCTTTACTTGACGGGAATACAGCGGTCAGATCGCATTTGTGCGCAGCTCTGGCAGTCAATCCAGTCCAACCCCGAGTACAAAGACCGAACGACGCTGCTCATCATGCCCGATTTTGGACGTGACGCGGATGGCGATCCGGGTGGGAATGGCTTTCAGCATCACCGCACAGGCAGTCCGATTGCCCGAACCACTTGGTTGCTCGCCCTTGGTCCGGGAATTCGACAAAATACCACCGTGGACCGGTTGGTCGAGTCAATCGATTTGGTTCCCACGGTTGGAAGCCTGATGGGATTCGATACGCCGCGTGTGCAAGGATATCCGATCTCGGAGATTACATGAATCCGGGCTCACTCGAGCGCGATAGCTTCAACCGATACCCCGCATTGGGGGCTCGATTTGCGATCGAGCATCTGGTTCTGCTCCGCCGACTGCCCCTGCTTGCACTGCCTTCATTTCTCGAGCAGATCATCGTTTACGATTGGAAGTTTCCGGCGGAACAGGCACGGCTCAAAAGTCAACTTGACGCGCTCGAGGCGCTCGACCCGGAATCGTTTTGGAAGCGCACTGTCGCGTTCACGAGACTCAACTTGCCATCGCAGCTGGGATCTCTCGATTGGCTGAATCAGCCAGCCCACTTTGTCCGATCGCTCACGCCTTATCTGTGGTCTTCTGGGCAGATCAATGCGTACCGAACTGCCGCGGCGCAGCTTTTAGCGGACCTTCCCGACAACATACCGCGTCAGCCATCTCAACCGAGACTCGTTCTTTTTGTGGCGGCCCCTCAGATGTCGGCTGAGTATCCGCTCTTTCTAAAGCTTAGGCGTCATGGACTGCACTTCCAGAGAGTGGACTCTGACGGCGAGCCCTGGCCTCTGGACGTCCTCGAGAAAAGGGCTCGCGGCGCTACCGAATCGTACGCGCACTGGTATCTGGATGGTGGGACTGGCTGGCCGCCTCCCTCCGGCACTCTCGAGACGCTGACATATCGGATGGCCGAACCTGTCCGACGGGCGGTCCTCGCCCAAATGGATCGAGCGATCAGGGCCGGCGTCGGACCTGAGGTCCTGCACCAGCAACTCGCCGACATGCAGCTGGCCGAATGCGGCGTACAGGCCGTCACGCCAGATCCGGTGATGCAGCGCTTTATTCTCGAGTTGTTCACACAAGGCTCGGGAACTCAGATCTACAGCACCAGTTTCGTCCAGTGGGCCGCTCGCGAGATCATGCGGCGAGCCGAACCGGAAACTCTTGTGGTGCATGCCGAATGTCGCGTTCGCGGCCAGGACATTAATGATTTGGTGATTCGCAAGGTAGCAGACGCCGATCTCGACCCCGCAGGATCCCTCGTCGATGCGGACATGGCGGCCTATTACACCTGGCTGGAACTCCAAAAGCTGCCCGGTGCGGAACGCGCAGTCTTTCTGGCCTGGTTTCCGGGACGAGGGGAGGCGCTCGCGTGCAGCCCTTCAATGGCTGCCAATGTGATCAGCACGAGCCGGATCAAGATCGCAAAGATCCTTCAGACAGCGTTGGACCTCTAATGACTTCAGAGTCGAGTGGCGGCTCGGGCAAGCAAAACCCGAGGATCTGAGGCGTCGTATTGCGGCTTGATCAATCCCTGATTAGGACGAGAGAACGGGCGACTGGAGGCTATGAAGCAAACCGGATACGAAGTTCGTGAAGATCTGTGACCAGTCTCGGAACTCGCGCATTTTGGAGGTTTTCATAACCATCTCCGGCACGACCAGCGAGTCGCCCGGATTCAACTCGAGAGAATCGAATTTACTCGAGAGCAAGCCCCGGGTTTTGGGAACGATCGAACCGTCAGCACGGATCACGAACATATTCGATTTATCCGCTGACCGCGTCGGGCCACCCGCCTGGTTCAAGTACTCAGAGACGTGCTTGTTCTTTTCCTGAACGAAAGAGTTTTGGGAGAAAACCGCACCAAGCACGCTAACAGTCCCCGATTTTGCCGGAACGACGAAGCGGTCTCCGTCTTCGAGCTTCATCGACATAAGACTCTCGGCGTCACGCCCGTCGGGATCAAGGGTGAATACAATCCGGCCAGTTGGCTCGATTGCTTTCAAACGGTCGGCGATTTTCTTCGAAACGTTCAACGACGCCGTCAGACCTTGTGCCTGATCCATAGAGGCTGTGCTGAGAACATTGCGCTGTGTTTCCGAGATTTCGCGATCGAACTGGTCGATGTATTCCTGAAGGTGTTTCTCCTGTTCTTGCCTTGCCGATTCCCGGTAGAAACTGGACCCATATACATAGCTGTTGCGCGTCAATCCACCCCGCCCTGCGAATCACGTCGCCGAGAGTGTCCTGAGGCTCGGCCTCGTAGATACCTGGGCTGTTGAATTCGCCTTCCAGCCTTACCAACCGGTGCTCTCGCGCACAATCGAACCAATCGGGTGAGCTTTCCTGGCCAGCCCAACTGGGAATACCGCCGTTGCATCCATATCTATACGCGACGAGTGCGACGCAATACCCTTACTGCCTCGAGACACGGTCTGCGCGTTCCAATCTTTCGGGCGAAGATTGCGTAGACCTCCATTGATTTTGTCGTGCGGAAGCGACAGCCGTGGCAATACCTCAATTCGTCCAGGAACCCTCATTGGGCATTCTCTCCGGTAGCGCGAGTCGAGCTTTAACGATGCTCTCGAAAAGCCGCGGTAGCTTGACTTCGGCCGGGATCGACTGATACGATCCTCGGAAGTAAAGGCGCAATTCTTGTTTCGTAATGTGCAACATCCAGTGGACGTGGTGCAATCCTCCTCCTTGGAGTGTAAATACGGAATGGTAGTGCGAAATTGTAACAATGAGCGTCCTGGAACATACCTCCAACGTATTGCCCAATTTCATCGCTGGCGAGTGGAAAAGAAGTAATTCCTCCGACTTCGCCGACGTATTCAATCCCGCAAATTCAGAAGTTCTTGCGCGAGTTCCCCTGGCGCAGGCGGAAGATGTTGATGCCGC